>NZ_DEZM01000095.1:0-7067 GCF_002364825.1 Acinetobacter sp. UBA3132
TTAGGCGCCAACCACCAGCAAATTCCGGTGAACCGTCCAGTGGTAAATGTGAACAACAATAACCAGGATGGCTACATGAATGTATCTGAGCGTGACTCAGATGTGAACTATGAGCCTAGCCGTAAAGAGCCAAAAGCTGCCACTGCGAAAGCACGTGCGGTACAAACTCCATTATCTGGTCATGTACAGCAAATTGGCGTGAAAGAGCAGAACTTCAAGCAGGCAGGTGAGCTGTACCGTTCATACACGGCCAAAGAGAAAGATGACCTGATCATGAACCTGGCGGCTGACCTGGGCAATGTCAAAGATTCAGAAACCAAGCACATCATGTTGTCTTATTTCTACAAGGCAGATGCAGACTACGGTACCCGTATGACCAAAGCAGTCAACGGTAACCTGGCGACGGTTAAAGCCAAAGCTGCAAAATTAAAAGACTAATCTCGATTGGTCTTGAGGAACTGGTGACTAGGGTATAGCACATCACCTCCGAAAAGTCCTGTAAAACTCCAAACCTTTCCTGCACCCTAGGGGGAGTTTTACAGGCACTCCGTTTCTATCTCATCTCAGGTGAATTGAATCCTGAGTGACTGAAATTTTCTTTTCGATTTCTGTTGGAGTTCATCATGAAATTTATGCCAAAAGCATTTTTAGCCAGTATTCTTGCCTTCAGTTCCGCATTTGCAACTGCTGCTGAAGTGAAGAATGTCTCCCCTGCAAAAACTGTGGCAAGCGTTCAGATGACTTCACAACAGGAATTGGTCGACCTCTTCTTCGCTGCTGCCAAAATTGGCAATAGCGAAGTCATCAACGAATTTTTAAAACATGGCTTTCCGGTCGATGTGCGCAATAAAGACGGTTATACCCCGCTGATGATGGCGACCTATTATGGTCATCAGAGTATTGTTACAACCTTGTTGAAACATGGTGCAGACCGCTGTGCCCGAGACAACCGCGGCAATACCGCTTTAATGGGGGCCTTGTTCAAAATGGAATTTGCCATCGCCAAACAGCTGCGTCAGATGGATTGTGATGCCCAAGCCAAAAAGGCCGGACAAAAAACCACGGCTGAATTTGCTAAAGTGATTGGCCAGGAAAAACAGCTACAAAAAATCATCCAGGAAGCAGAAAAACCTAAAGCAAAAGTAGACAAATAAGCTGTTATTTATGGCAGTACTTTGGTCTATATTTCTCCTGGCTGTATGTAATTGCTGCAATATTGCAGGGCTTTTTATGCTTTAATGCAAAGATAAGCACAGCGATATTTCCTAAGTTATGGCGCCAATCATCCAATCCCTGCTTGATACTGACTTGTACAAATTCACCATGTTACAAGTAGTATTACACAAGTTTCCGCAAACACACAGTCTTTATCATTTCCGTTGCCGTAATCTTGAAGATACGGTTTATCCGCTGACGGATATCCTGGATGATCTGAACCATCAGCTTGATCTGCTGTGCCAGCTGAAATTTAAAGAAGATGAACTACAGTATTTACGCAGCTTGCGTTTTATCAAAAGTGATTTTGTGGATTATCTGGAGCTGTTCCAGCTCAAACGCCGCTTTATCAAGGCGACCATCGACAGTGAAGGTCGTTTAGACATTACTGTTGAAGGCCCAATGGTTCAGGCCATGATGTTTGAAATCTTTGTCCTGGCGATTGTCAACGAACTGTATTTCAGCCGGATCCGTACTCCAGAAGTGCTGATAGAAGGTGAACGTCGGCTGCAGGCCAAAATGGAACTGCTGAAACAGTACGATGCTTCGCAGGATTCAAATGATCCGCCATTTCTGGTATCTGATTTTGGTACCCGCCGTCGTTACAGCTTCGAGTGGCAAAAGCATGTGGTGGAAGAATTTAATAAGGCAGCGCCACAAGTCTTCCGTGGAACCAGTAATGTACTATTAGCCAAAGAATTGGGTATTACGCCAATTGGTACGATGGCGCATGAATTCCTGCAAGCTTTCCAGGCACTGGATGTACGCCTGCGTGATTTCCAGAAAGCAGCACTTGAAACCTGGGTGCAGGAATATCGTGGTGATCTGGGAATTGCCCTGACTGATGTGGTCGGGATGGATGCCTTCTTACGTGATTTCGACCTGTATTTTGCCAAGCTGTTTGATGGCCTGCGTCATGACAGTGGCGACCCTTATGAATGGGGCGATAAAGCCTATGCCCACTATAAAAAACTGAAAATAGACAGCAAAACCAAGATGCTGACTTTCAGTGATGGACTGAATCTGGAAAAAGCCTGGAAACTGCATCAGTACTTCAAAGATCGCTTCCAGGTCAGCTTCGGGATCGGAACGAATTTGACCAATGACATGGGACAGACACCGCTGAATATCGTGCTGAAACTGGTGGAATGTAACCGTCAGTCAGTCGCAAAAATTTCCGACAGTCCAGGAAAAACCATGACCGACAATGATACCTTTCTTGCGTATCTGCGTCAGGTATTTGACATCAGCGAAGTCGCTGAACAGTAATCCCAATCAGCCGTCTCCAACCTGAGGCGGTTTTTTTATGCAATGTCCTGTCTGCTAGGGTCATTAGCATAAATTGTGATAAATAACCCAATAAAAACCGCATAATTGTGAAAATGAGCTGTGCTAAGATCAGACTGATTTGAACCAGAATATCTATGATAACGATGACAGCTTCAGCTTTTAATTTGGGTCTGCTGATAGAAACAGAAGACTTGGTGCCGCATCTGGGCAATGAAAAACTCCGTATTGTTGACCTGAGCCGTGCCTCTGTTTATGAACAGCTGCATATTCCGCATGCACTCCATTTACAGCCAAAAATGCTGGTTCGTCAGGAAGAGCAAGCTTTGGGTTTATTACCGGATCAAGAAGGCCTGGAGGCACTAGTTCGTTATCTGAATATTTCTCCTGAGCATCATGTCGTGGCTTATGATGATGAAGGTGGGGCTTGGGCAGGGCGTCTATTATGGAACCTGCATTGTTTAGGATTTGAGAACACCAGCTTACTCAATGGCGGTATTCATGCCTGGTTAGCGGCTGGGCTGCCGACTTCCTCTGATCCGGTGAAGCTGGAGCCAGTCGAACAACTGGTGCAGATCAACCTTAACCAGGAAAATGCAGTACGGATTGACTATGAAGCCCTACGTCAGCAGGTCGATCAAGGGCAGATCCAGCTCTGGGATTGCCGTACTGAAGATGAATATACCGGCCTGCGTCTGACAGCACGACGCGGCGGTCACATTCCGGGAGCACGTCATTTTGAGTGGAGTACTGCCCTTAACCGTGAAAATCATTTAAAATTACACCCTTTGCAGCGCACACAACAGCGCCTGGAACAACTGGGTTTTAATCTTAAGCAGCCTGTGGTGGTGTACTGTCAGTCACATCACCGCTCTGGGCTGGCCTATATCTTAGGACGTCTGCTCGGCTGGAAAATTCAGGCTTATGACGGTGCGTGGAGTGAATGGGGCAACCGCCTCGATAGTCCAATCGCTACAGGGGAGTTGCCATCTTGAGCATCACATCGCGTTTAAAACAACAATTATTTATCCAGGCTCAGAAAGTGGTGCCACAGCATCGTCTGTCTCGTGTGGTAGGTAAAATTGCAGCCAGTGAAAATCCGGTTGTAAAAACTGCGGTGATTTCTGCTTTTAAAGCCAAATACGGCATCGATATGTCGATTGCGGAGCAGACCAATGCCTTGAAGTTCAAGTCATTTAATGATTTCTTTACCCGCGGTCTAAGAACCGGAGTGCGTGCGGTCGACGCTGACGAGGGCAGTATTGTTTCTCCTGCCGATGGTGCCATTTCCCAGCTTGGCAAGATTGAAAATGGTGATGTGTTCCAGGCCAAAGGTCAAAAGTTTACAGTTGAAAATCTGATTGCCGATCCACAACTGGCGCAGCCCTTTAAAAATGGTGAATTTGCCACAGTATATCTGTCCCCACGTGACTATCACCGTGTGCATATGCCATTTGCTGGCACACTGACAGAAACCCTGTATGTACCGGGTGAACTGTTCTCGGTCAACCAGACGACAGCAGAAAATATTCCAGGCCTGTTTGCACGTAATGAGCGCATGGTGTGCCTGTTTGATACTGAGCTTGGTCGTATGGCAGTGGTGCTTGTTGGGGCCATGATCGTCGCCGGTATTGAAACGGTTGCTACGGGTAAAGTAAAACCTTCAGGCCGGATTGAATTGAACCAGCATAATCTGTTCCTGGAGAAAGGTGCAGAACTTGGCCGTTTCTACCTGGGCTCAACGGCTGTCATTCTGTTTGAAGAAAACAAGATGCAATGGGATGAGAAGTTTAAAGCCAATTCAACAGTGTTGATGGGTGAAGCTTTAGGGCATACCGTTTAAGAAAATTCCTCCCGACCTTCCTTTGAAAAGGGAGGAATTAGAAGGTACAAAAAAAAGCGCCATCAGGCGCTTTTTTTAGATCTAGAATTTATTTATTGCTTCACAACAATCGAATCGATGCCACTATGCTGCAAAGTCTGTTGCGCAATCACCGCCGCTTCTACAGAATCATAGGGACCGGAAACCACACGGTACCAGACCTTGCCATTTTCAACACTTCTGACCACATCCGCAGATAGGCCATTCAGGATAATCTCGGCACGGCGTGCATCCGCCTGATCCGGATCATCAAAACTGCGTACTTGTAGAATATAGGTCGCTACTGGTGCAGCAGGTTCTTCAGTTACCAGTCCCGGCTCATTCACAGTTTCAGGTGCAGCTTCCTCAGTTCGAGGAGCTTCTACAATGACCACGGCATCCTGTTTATTGGTTTCAGGCACAGCCTGTTCAGGAATTGGAGTGACCTGCTGTTTCGGCAACAGGTCATAGAAGCGATAATCCTTGTTGGTATCTTCCTCTTCATAATGCTGAGAAGTGATCTGATCATTGTTTGGTTTTACAGGTTCCCATGGCTTCCACAGCATGAGCGCCACCAGAAAACTTAACACGATTAAAATGATCACGAGTGTGCCTAGCCATGCAGGAATCAATGGCTTCTTTGGCTTGTTCGGACGTTCAGATACACCGCGTTGCGTTTTTCCAAACACTGGGGATTTCCTCTTGTATTTATTTTACCAGACAGAAAAAGGCATAACCGGTGTTATGCCTTACTCTCTGCATCGTATGTGATCGTAATACAAATGTCATTATACAAATCACCCACTCCACAGGATATTTTTATGAACTAGATGTCAAATCAGACATCTAGTTCATAGTTTTGGCTGTCTGCTTGCATGCTAACTTCAAGCAGAGCTCTCACATTACGAGCTTACAAAGCTGGGCTTACATGCTCACTCTGAACAAAGTTCTTCGTCTCGCGTCAAATAGAAAAGCACTGCTTTACATTTCCACTTCGAGCCTAGCTCTCGTCTTGCGAGCATGCAAAGCAGTGCTTTAACTATTTATCTTCTTGCATCAATGTAAAAGCAGTGCTTTACATTGATTCAGGAGCTGATACGCCAAGAAGTTCCAGACCATTACGGAGCACTTGACGTACATTTACAGACAACAGCAGACGAGCTTGAGTCAGTTCAGCATCATCACCGAGTACTTTGTTCTCATTGTACCAACCATGGAACAATGCAGCCAATTCTTTCAGATAGTTACCCACCTGGTGCGGTTCATAGCTGTTTGCAGCACGAACCACAATCTCAGGGTAGGCTGCCAGTTTTGCCAGGATTTCAGTTTCAGCATCCAGCTCGAGCTTAGCGGCCAGACCACGTGCAGTCACAGCATCAAAGTTCACGCCTGTCGCGACCGCCTTTTCTAACATACGGCAGATACGTGCATGGGCATACTGGATATAGTACACAGCGTTGTCCTTGCTTTGTGACACTGCAAGGTCAAGGTCAAAGTCAATGTGCTGTTCAGACTTACGCATCACATAGTAGAAACGTGCTGCGTCATTACCCACTTCTTTACGCAGGTCACGCAAAGTCACGAACTGACCTGAACGAGACGACATTTGTACCATCTCACCCCCACGCCATAAGCTGACGAACTGCACTAAGAGTACAGTCAGTTTCTTCGAATCATAACCCAGTGCATCAATCGCGGCTTTTACACGTGCGATATAACCGTGATGGTCTGAACCCCAGATATCAATGATATCGGTATAGCCACGTTGGAGTTTATTTAAGTGGTACGCAATGTCTGATGCGAAATAAGTCGTTTGACCATTACGGCGTTTGACCACACGGTCTTTTTCATCACCAAATTCAGTTGATTTGAACCAGATATTGCCATCTTTTTCGTATAAGAAACCACGTTGATCCAGCGTTTGTAATGCTTCTTCAATTTTTTCTGTCAAAGATGCTTCACTGAACCACTGGTTGAAAGTCACACCAAATTCACCAAGGTCATCTTTAATATCATCAAGAATCGCTTTAAGCGCTGCTTGATGGAACACGCGGTAACCTTCGCCAATTAAGCTTTGAGAATTGAAGATCAAGCCATCGATATGTTTTTCTTTATCGCCTGAAAGTACGACTTTATTGCCTTCAGCATCCGGTTCAGCCGCAAACTGCACATCTTCAGGTACGTCTTTGTAGACGTCTGCCACCGGGCGTACATAGGCATCGCCATCCTGGTCGATAATGCTTTGTGCGATCTCTTTAACATAGTCGCCTTGATAGGCATTTTTCGGGAATACCAGTTCTTGGCCAGTCAATTCCAGATAACGTAAATAAGTTGAAGTCGCCAGAATATCCATTTGACGACCAGCATCATTCACATAATATTCCCGGTCAACTTTCGCACCTGTTGCCTCTAACAGGTTCGCTACGGTCATACCATATGCAGCACCACGGCCATGACCCACATGCAGGCTAGAGGTTGGATTCGCAGATACGAATTCCACCTGGACGCGTTTTTCCGCATTGGCCTGGGTACGACCATAAGTCGCTTGTTGCGCCTGGATCTGGTCCAGAACCGCGAAACGCTGGTCAGCATTCAGGAAGAAGTTAATGAAACCCGGGCCTGCAATCTCGGCTTTGCTGATATCTGCAACTTCTGGCAAGGCAGCAAGGATTTTTTCTGCTAAATCACGCGGCTTCATACCCGC
>NZ_DEZM01000095.1:7210-7588 GCF_002364825.1 Acinetobacter sp. UBA3132
TCACGCGGCTTCATACCCGCAGCTTTAGACGCGATCATGGCAATATTTGATGCAAAGTCACCGTGGCTACGGTCTTTGGTACGCGTCAAATTACTTGTATTGTTCCAGTCAGATGGGAGTACGTTTTGTGCCTGTAAGGTTTGCACTGCATGATCGAGAGCTGCTTGGATTGCCGTATTCATAATCAGTCGAAAATAGATATCGCAGAAAAACAGCAAATATAGCAAATTTCCGACTCTTTAGGTAAAACCATTTATGGGGAATAAAAAATATACGATCGGTAGCTGGAAGATTTATACAAAATTGTCATTTATTCGTTCGTATATCACATAAAGAATATCGTAATAAGCAAGTTGCAAAATTTGCTATAAAAATGAA
>NZ_DEZM01000124.1:0-5647 GCF_002364825.1 Acinetobacter sp. UBA3132
TAATTGCTTGAATCTACAACTTGGAACTGAGCAAAAAATGATTTATGAAAGAGGTCTAATTAAGCATAATCTATAATTATGCTTAATTACATCTATTAGAAAAACTAAATTGAATTTTTTAACGTTTTTTTATGATTAAGTACCTGTTTAGCGTATTTTTTACCTTGCTTACGCATCTTGCGATTATTTTCAAAACCAGATGGACCGACATTATAATATCCTAGTCCCTTTTTTAAGTCGCCTGCAGATTGTTGATAACGCGCTAATATATAGGAGCCACATTGGACATTGGTGGCTTCATGGAATAAATCAGCTCCACAACTACTTTGCCAATAACGTGGAATAATTTGCATTAAACCTACAGCACCAGCGGATGAGCTGACATACGGACGATAGGTAGATTCTTGTCGGATTACTGCTGCGACTAAGAGTGGATCTAAATTGTGCTGTTCGGCACTTTTAATAATTAGTGGCGATACGCGATTTGCTGTTTCTGGAGAGATAGAATATGCATTTTGTATCCCTCTGGAAAGTTTAGCTGAGCGTTTTTCTATGGAACCTCCACCTAAAGAAGAACATGCAGTTAAAGTGATTGCATTACCTAGGAGGATGAGTCGTTTGAAATGCGAAGGTGTAAAAAAATGAGATAAAAGACGTTTTAAGGGAAAGGACTTAAAGTAGGTCAAAATTAAATATCCGCATTATAAAATTAATTTGATACTAAAAAATGAACTGTTCAGCGTCAAGCTGATTAGCCTTTTAAACCTGAGCTACAATAATTTTTGCAGCTTTTTGGCTTGATCTTTACTTGAGGCATATTTTATATAGTTTTCAGCATCCAGATTTCACACGCTTCATTATGCCCCGTATTGCCTTCAGGATATGCCAGATGTTCAAAGCCCAGTTTTTCATAGAGTTTGACAGCTTGCCAAAGGGATTTTGTCGTTTCCAGATAAATCTTATGAAATTTCTGTTGCTGTGCGAAATCAAAAGCCAGATTCAAAATCTGTTTGGCAAACCCATGTTGACGAATGGCTGGGAGGAAATACATTTTCTGGATTTCTAGAATGCTATTATCACCTTGTAAGGGAGCAATGCCACCACCACCATAAATTTGATCATCTTCATCGACAATAACCCAGTAAGCAGCGTTTGGTTGTTGATAAACCTGATATAAGCTGTCCAGAATAGAATCACCTACTGCAAAACCGGATTCAGCAGCAAGACCAAATTCAATAGAAACTTCACGAATAATTTTGGCAATTTGGGGATTATCTTTAGGCTGGATCGGTCGAATAGAATACATAAATCATAAAATGTAAAAAAAGATGGAAATTTTATAGTCCTAAAACTGTAAAAAATCCATCTTTTTAGCTTATAAATCCATCAATGAGTCAGCATGTTAGAGATTCTACGGCTTACTTCAGCTCACTAGATGATTTACCCAGCTCACGACGAGCAATAATCAGCTGTTGGATTTGCTGGGTACCTTCAAAGATATCGAGGATTTTTGAGTCACGAGCCCATTTTTCGAGTAGCTCAGTCTCGCTATAACCTGCAGAAGATGCTAACTCGACGCACTTTAAAGTGATTTCATTAGCAATACGACCAGCCTTGGCTTTGGCAATTGAAGCTTCGCGAGAGTTGGGTTTACGATTGTCTGCCATCCAGGCTGCTTTGAGCATCAGCAGTCTAGCTGCTTCCCATTCTGCTTCCATCCGGTAAATCTGCGCTGCAATATGGGAGGTCTGTAAATAGGGTGTACCGTAATCCGTATCTAGCTGGTCTTTGAATATCTCTTTGATTCGTTCTAGAGATGCTTTGGAACAGCCAATTGCCATTGCAGCAACCAGTGGTCGGGTATTATCAAAGGTTTCCATTACGCCAGCAAAACCTTTGGCAACATCAATATCGGCATTACCCAACAGATTTGCCGCAGGCACACGACAGTCTACAAAGCTGATTGCGGCGGTATCCGAAGCTTTGATACCAAGTTTATGTTCCAGACGCTCGACTTTCATCCCAGGCGTACCTTTGAGTACCACAAAGGATTTGATTGCAGCACGCCCCAGGCTTTTATCCAAAGTTGCCCACACCACTACAGAATCTGCACGTTCGCCTGAGGTGACAAAGATTTTTTCGCCATTCAGGATATAGTCATCACCATCTTTGGTTGCCGTAGTACGGATTGCAGCAGAGTCTGAACCACAACCTGGCTCGGTAATCGCCATTGCTGCCCAGGTGCCTTCAAAACGTGTCAATTGTTCCTCATTTGCCACCGCTGCAATTGCCGAGTTACCCAGACCTTGGCGTGGCATGGACAGGAGCAGACCTGTATCGCCATAACACATCTCAATAATACTCAGTGCAGTTGACATGTTGACGCCATTTTTATTAGACGTATCCGTATCACCACGTTTATTGACTGCGGCACCAGCATTCATACCTTCGCTACCAGCATTCATGCCATCCACAACAGAAGCCAGCATATCCAGCTCTTTAGGATAGGCATGTTCAGCCTTGTCATATTTACGGGAAATTGGACGTAATACATTCAGCGCAACTTCATGGGCCTGATCAATCAGTAATTTAAATTTTTTTGGATTTTGCAGATTCATTATAATTATTCCATATTCATGTCAAGGATCAGGCATGCAGCCCACTTTGAATGACAGCAGTCGCGCGTAAGTCACGATACCAGCGTTCCACAGGATGTTCACGGGTATAGCCATGTCCACCCAGGATTTGCACGCCATCTGTGCCAATCTGCATTGATTTTTCTGCGCAGAGAATACGGGCCAAATATGCCTCACGATGGAAAGGCTTACCTGCTTCTGCAAGACTGGCAGCGTTTAGCACCAGCATACGCATAGCATCTGTTTCAATTGCCATATTGGCAATCATGAAAGCAACCCCTTGACGATGGGAAATAGGTTCACCAAACGCTGTACGTTCATTGGCATATTGAATACAGTATTTCCTGACAGCCTCGCAGGTACCGACAGCCATGGTACACCACATCAGATTACCTAGATCAATAAAAGCGGTGTAATCAAAATCTTCATCACCGAGACGTTGTGCTGGTGTATTGTCGAAATGCAGTGTGGCAGTTTCATTTGCTTTAAGACCCATCGCAGCTGACTTTTGAATACTGATGCTCGGATCACGTTGCACCACAAATACATCCGGCTGACCATTGAGCATGGCACTGACCAGATAGAGGTCTGCACTGGCTGCGAGTAAGACCAGTGTTTTTTCACCCTGAATCAGATAATGATCTTGGTGTGGTGTTGCTTGGGTTGTAAGCCTAAAAGGATTAAAAGCCGGTATATTTTCCTGCGTGGCAAATGTGGCTCGAATACCTTTATCATTTGCGAAAGAAGCCAGATAGTCGGATTGAATCTGTTCTGAGCCCCATTGAGTCAGGGCATTGATCACACTAAAGGTTGAGAGCAGGCCAGCAGTCAGGCTAAAGTCTCCTTTAGCCAAATGTTCGGCAATCAGCACATTGCTCACAATATTCTTTTCAGTCGCTACACCACCTAAGGACTCAGGCAAGGCATAGAAGTTAAGTCCTAAGTCGGTACCATGTTGCAATAAAACCTCTGGAAAGGTTTCAGCGTGATCTGCATCGTGAGCAAGCGGATAAAGTACTTCGGCTGAGAACTGCTCCATTGCATCTACGGTCATCTGCTGCTCTTCAGTCAGGCTAAGATCAAACAGGGATTTATTCTGATTTGGTAGGCGCTGTTTTTTAATTTTTTGTCCTGATTTCAGCAGCTTTTGTGTCTGGCCTAGGGTTTTAAAACCTGCCTTAGAGCTTTGATAAAGGGACTTTTCAACGAATTTACGTAGCTTAAACTGATCCAGCAGCTCACTGCCTGCAATTTTAGTCAGTATGGATAAGCCAACTCCTTGGGCCTTATTCACCATATTGCTCATTATCATTATCCTGTTATAAATGTTTTAGATATTTTCAGAATTATGCTGACAGGTTGCCTTATAAAAAACTATGTCAGGAATGACATGATTAATTGACAAAAATGAAGTGAGTTTATTTTATTAAATTTGCTAGCAAGTCAATGAAAATATTAATAAAATTATATTATTTGAAAATATTAAAATGCAAGAAATTGACCCGGATGACAGAAATCAACCGGATCAACTTAAAATATCATTTGATTGTCTTTAGAGATGTTTCTTGATCATGGCACGCACATTAGTTTTGGCATCAATCACGGTCATAAAGGTATAAGCACCGATAAATTTACGGCTGATGAACATAAACTCTTTCGGTGGGACGCTGAAATAACGTGATGCCATCGATTTAGAGGCTTGTTGCATGACACGGCTATGCAACTGGCTCTTTTTCCAGTCATAGCGATCTTGTGCATCCATTACGCCGGCTGGCAGGTCTTTATTGTTCATTGGCGAGCTAAATGCTTCAGTGGCCAGCAAGAAAACCTTGGCCATATCTGGTTTGATGCTTTGCGGAATCGAGTCAAAGAATTCATAACCAGTCATGGCTTTGACCATCATATCTGAATCATGATGATAACCCGCTTGAATCAGATTACGTGCCACATTGAGCAGATGCTGGTCAAACTGACGGATTGCACCGAAATCGAGCAGGACAATTTTATCCTGTGCATCGTCACCATTGCCCAAACGTACCAGATAATTCCCGAAGTTCGGGTCAGTCTGCATTTCGCCCCATTCGAAAATCTCGCGTACTGCGATTTCTAAGGAAGCTTCACCGAGTTTATTACGACGTTCCTGTGGCAGAGACAGCATGACCGGACTATTGATTGGTACACCACGCTCATAGGTCATACAGAGCACGCGATCGGTCGAGTAATCTTCAATAATGGTCGGTACGATATAACGTGGATCATTTTGCAGACGTTGACGGAAACGGCGGGTTGTCGCAGCTTCAATTTTGTAGTCCACTTCACGATGCATCATTTCACGAACTTCATCAAACCACTGATCAAATTCACGGGTTTGCGGCACCATACGGGTCAATTTGAGCATGTTTTTAAACAGGCTCATATCTGAGTCAATCGCTTCTGCAACGCCTGGATACTGGATTTTCAGTACCAGTTCCAGCCCGTCAGATTTGCGTTTGGCGCGATGTACCTGAGCCAGTGAGGCTGTTCCTAAAGGTTCATGATCAATGGTTAAATCATCAAGTTTTGAACCAAGCTGCGCTTGTAACTGCGCTTTAATCGCAGGCCAGGCCAAGGCTACAGTCTTATTATTTAATGTATTTAATGCCTGAGTGATTTCTTCTGGCAGAAAATGCTCGCCATAGAGCGCCATCATCTGGCCAATCTTGACGATAGAACCTTTTAGCTTGCCGATTTCTGCAACCAGATAATCAGCCTGTTCTTTCATGGCTTTTTTGCGTTTTTTCTCTTTCTCTTCTTCACTCGAGAACATTGAAGTGGCATTTGATGCTGCCCAGCGGGTGCCTGCAAGTAGGGATGCCTTGGCGATCGATAAGCGTCGATCCATGGATGAGGTTTTCAGTTGTTTGAGCTTATCGTTCTGATCTGACATGTAGAATAAATCCTTTCCCAGCATATAGCAGAATAAATCATTGTAGCGGATATTAACCTGTCTTCACGTATTAAAAAAGTTTTAT
>NZ_DEZM01000174.1:0-7984 GCF_002364825.1 Acinetobacter sp. UBA3132
CTTCCGATCTATTTATTTTAATAAAAATATTCGTTATTTTATTTGGAAATGGCCATACCAATTAAACATTTGATTTTTATAAATTTTATTAAATTAAAAAAGCAAAAAGCAGAACTTTCGTCCTGCTTTTTGTACTTAATCTAATCAGATTAGAACCTCATACTGATTCTTGCCCAGTAATTTCGTCCCATATTATTGAATTGTTCATTAGCCGCCAGACCGACACCTGCATTTCCCATCTTATTCAAATGCTCCGTATAGGTTTTATCTAACACATTATCAATACCCACCGACAAATCGATGTCTTCTGCTAAATTATAGGTTCCATTTAGCGATAATGTGCTAAAGCCTGCACTTGGCTGTAGATCGTATCCAATAATATTACCTTCATTCTTACTAATACGGTTTTGACCGTCCACTACACGCCACAACAATCCAACATTGTATTTGTCTTGAATATAGCGCAAGTTAACTCGTGCCTCTAAAGGTGAAATCTGTGGCAACGGCGTATTATTGGTGGTGTTTTCACCCCAAGCATACATTGCGCTCACGTCAGCCTGAATCGTATCAGTCAACTGATAACCAATTCCAGCTTCTGCACCAGCGATGGTGGCATCGACATTCCGGCTATGCGCTTCCAACATCCCCATCATACCAGTAGGTTTATATGTCGTTAACACATAATCATTAATCAAACCTGCGTATGCTGATGCCCATGAGTTGAACTTACCATGCGAGTGCTGATAACCCACATCAAGCTGTAAAGTCTTTTCAGTATCGATATTTTTAAAGGTATTTGTATTTCCATTGCCTGATTTAGGACTAAACAGTTCCCAGTAGTCTGGCATACGCTCCACATAACCCAGTCCAATATAGGTTTTGCCATCTTCATGTTCAGGATGAATATTTTCGAAACGCAGGAAACCACTTGGTAAAAGTTGCTGACGAGACTGATTAGTTTGCACTGCATCGACATCCACCTGATCTAAACGCAGACCTGTGACAAATTGATTGTCGTTGCCCAAATCATAAGTCAGTTCACCAAACGCGCCAATGGATTGAAATTCCATGTCGGTTATACGAGGTAGATTCTGATATGAAATACCATCTGTTGTCTTACGAATCGAATGCTCATTGTTTTGCGTATCAACACCAGAGATCAGTTTAACCTTATCCCATTCACTGGTCATGGCGACACGCGCATTTAAAGTTTTACGTGCAACGTTAGTTGCCATTTCCATCATAGGTTTAGCACGTAAACTATAGTTATCCATCACATGGTCGTTATAGTTATAGTTGATCTGCCCTTCTACTTTCTGAATCACGTCGCTGACATCTCTCTTTTCAACACGCAAACCTAAACTTTCACGGGCAAACTTGGAACCATCCATCATACGGCCAGCATACACTGCTTCACCATCAGCCTTACCACCGGTCAGTTCTACCCAGGTGTTTTCATCAGGTGTCCAGCCTAAAGCCAGATCAGCATTCCAGCGTTCCCAGTCTGATGGCACAGTATTGCCATTACCATCCTGATAGCTGTTGGCTACCGAGCGGTTGGTATTGAGGCGAATATATTTCTGTTCATCACCTGCTGCAACTTCGACATTATGATCGAAACGCCCGAAGGAACCCATCAAAACACTGGCCTGACCGCGATAATGTTGATCTTCCCCAAACTGTTCAGGTGTACGTTCAAAAATGACGGTTGCTGCCGAACCGGTATTGGCATATTGAACCGTTTGCGGGCCTTTAATCACTGAAATACGATCATAACTTTCTGGAGAAATATATGAAGTGGGCGAATCCATCCGGCTTGGGCAGGCACCGAGGTTTTCAGTGCCATCAGTCAGGATTTTAATGCGTGAACCGAACATGCCACGAAAGGTCACATCGCCATTGGTACCTGCTCCGCTATTGACCGAACTAAAACCTACAATACTTTGCAGATAATCTGCGCCATCAGTTGCTGGCACTGGCTGAATCGGCTGTTTAGGATCTGCACGCACAATCAGACCATTGGCATCATTACCGGCAGTTGAAGTCACCACAATTGGAGCCATGGTCTGTACTGGCATGGTTTCATTTGCCAGTACCGTCGAAGAGTAACAAGCAACACAAATCGCAGCCGCAAGAGGCTGTAAAGAAAATTTAGGCTGAGCCATTTCTATCTCACTAAATACATAAATTGAACACGGCCTAAGTCAATTAAGACCCAGGTAAAAACAACGTGGATTTATGCAAACAGTGGCGGTGCCCTGCCCTGTGGTAGCAGAAAGAGTTGTTGCAGAACAAACCAGACATGACTGAATGCTTGTTTAAATGCAATCAGTCGAACCTGAATTCGATCCAGTACTTCTTTTAGATCCAGTTCAGGTGGCAGGACCAGATTGCCGTAGACGGTACAGTACTGACATTGATGACTGGCATCATGATGGTCATGGGCAACTTCTACAGATGCAGTCTGAATACTGTGGTCAGCATGATGAGAATGAGCAGCCTGATGCTCATGTGATAAAGGCAACAAAAGTGCACGCGTGATGGTTTCACAGACCGGAGCAACCTGATATTGCTTCGGCAGCAAAGGCTGCAAGAATACAGCGATCTGTAAAAATACGGCTGCCAGAGAAAGTAGCAATCCGCCACGTGTCACCATAGGAGAAGGGCAAATAAAAATTTGTCACCGTTAATTATAACAAAGCCCAGTAAAAACTGGGCAATAATCAATGCATCAATACGACAAAATACTTAGCGTTTCACTGCAACTTTGGCTTTATCACGCTGACGTGCTGCTTTTTCAATTTTTTCACGGGCACGCTGGCGCTTCAAAGGTGATAAATAATCCACAAAAAGTTTACCATTTAAGTGGTCCATTTCATGCTGGATACACACAGCCAACAGGCCATCCGCCTCAACCTCAAATGCTTGACCTTCAAGATTAATTGCTTGAATTTTTACACGTGACGGACGCTCAACTTTATCGTATATTTGAGGTACTGATAGACAGCCCTCTTCGTATGGCTGTGTTTCTTCAGTCAATGGTGTAATTTTGGGGTTAATGAACACCATGGGTTGATCTTTATCTTCAGACAGGTCCATCACAATCAGCTGAATATGACGATCGACTTGTGTCGCGGCTAAACCGATGCCGGGCGCTTCATACATGGTTTCAAACATATCTGCAGCGAGCTGACGAATTTCATCAGTAACCTCTTCGACTGGTTGTGCAATGGTACGAAGACGGGGATCCGGGAAACTTAAAATAGGTAATAAGGCCATACTGCGTCCTCAATTATGCCATTGATCAAAAAACCAAATGAAGGAATGCTTCATTAAAAAATTGTGTGTAAGATCGTTATTATAACGCAACTTACATACATAATTTTAGGAATTATGATAATGAAAAAGGTTTTGAAGGGCATGCCATCTTTTAGTGCCTTGGGGATTAAAAATCAAATGCTCGCACTTGCAGTTTGTGTGGGTGTTGGTATGGGGACAATTTCAACTACACATGCAGCACCAGCTCGTAATGTCAATCCACCAAGCCTGAAAGCATCAGCACCGAATGTCTATGTGGTAAAAAAAGGTGACACATTATGGGATATTTCCAAGCGTTTTCTTAAAAATCCGGTACGCTGGCCAGAAATCTGGGCAGGCAATAAGCATGTGAAAAATCCACACTGGATTTTCCCGGGTGACCGTCTGCTGATGTGTGATTACCAGGGCCGCCCAATCATTGGTAAAGATGAAGGTGATGGCTGTACCGGTATCATCAACCGCTACCTTGGCACGAATAAGTTACAGCCTCAGGTGCGTATCGAATCGCTCAACAATACCATTCCTGTTATTCCTTTAGCCCATATCCAGCAATGGCTAGAGCGCTATACAATTATGGCAGCAGACTCTATTGAAGGCACTCCTTATATTCTGGGTACAGCTGATCAACGTGTACTGGCTGGTAAAGGCCAGAAAGTTTATGCACGTGGCAATGGCCTGGAAGTGGGTCAACGCTATGCAGTATACCGCGAAGCTGAACCTTATATACTGACTGATGCCAATGGTAAAAAATACACCGCTGCCCTAGAACTGCAACAGGTTGCTTCTGGTATCGCAGTCCGTGGTGAAGGTGATATCACCACTCTGGAACTGACCGACAGCTATAATGCTGAAGTCCGTCGTGGTGACCGGGTACTACCAGAATATGATCCAATGCTGCCTACCCTGTTCTATCCAGTAAATGCGGAAAACAACATTTCAGGTGGTCAGATCATTCGTGTATTGGGTTCAATTGGTACAGCTGCACGTCATAGTGTTGTCACCATTGACCGCGGCATAGCACATGGTGTTCAGTCTGGTCATGTGTTTAGTGTGAATCAGCAAGGTGAAGTCGTGACTGATCCAAAAACCAAAGAACGTGTACAGCTCCCGGGCGAACGTATTGGTAATGTCATGGTCTTCAAAACGTTTGATCAGTTCAGCTATGCCTATGTTCTAGACAGTGAATTGCCAATCAAAGTGGGCGCTACCATTCAGCCACCGCTGCTGGACGAATAATTTACAAGAACTTTAAGATGATGCTGTGATTCAGCATCATCTTAACCTCATTACTCATTATAAGAATAAGAAGACGCAAGATAGGTCTCAATATGTTGAATTTGTTATCTACGACTCAACTGGACAACATTCGCTTATGGTATGTAGTCCAGCACTCCCTCACCAGTTTCTATCGCTTATCTGAATATTATGAAAATCTTGCTGATGCTGTTCAGCCGGATCAAGTCGAGACCTGGCTAAAACTAGGCGTTCATAAAAATCATATCCAGCGGCTTCAGGATTTCAATTGCAAAGATTCCCAGCGCGAGTTTCAGTTTTGTCTGGAGCAGATCCAGAAAACTTGCGACTTTATTTTATTACATAATGAAGCGGACTATCCTCAGCAACTGAGTCATTACGCCGATAAACCGCCGATTGTATTTGGTCAGGGTAAAGCCGACAGTTTATTACAGCCACAGGTGGCAATTGTGGGCAGCCGCAAACCGAGCAATCACGGTCGTCAGATGGCTTATGATTTTGCGTATTACTTAAGTGAACAAGGTTTTTATATCAATAGTGGACTGGCACAAGGCATTGATGAAGCGGCACATCGGGCAGCGCTGCAGCAGCATCGTACTATTGCAGTGATGGGCACGGGTCTGGATCAAACCTATCCGGCGACAAATCAGCCATTAAAAGAACAGATCATTGCCCAAGGCGGCACGGTGATTACAGAATTTTTGCCCGGTACTCCGCCTCTGCAACATCATTTTCCACGGCGTAACCGTATTGTAAGTGGACTGAGTCTGGGTGTTATTGTGGCTGAAGCTGCACTGAAAAGTGGCTCACTCATCACCGCCAAACTGGCTGCCGAACAAGGAAAAACCGTGTTTGCGATTCCTGGACATATTTACAGTGAAAATCACAAAGGCTGTCACCAGCTCATCCGCGAAGGCGCAATTCTGATTGATCATCCACACCAGGTGGTTGAAGATCTGGCATTAGCCACCCAATGGCAGGCAGCTGAACAAACTTATAAAGCAGAAAATAGTGAAACCGAATTGATCGAGATTCCAGCACACCTGATTTCGCTCTACAACCAGCTCGACTGGATCGGAAAAGACCTAGATCAGATCAGCATTCAACTCAGCCAGGATGTTTCCACAATCACTGCACAGTTGATGGAACTGGAATTACTCGGTTTCAGTACACAGCAAGCCGGTATGTTTCTACGTTGTCGTACAGGCAAATAAGGTTCACAATAGCCCTTTGTTGTTTTTAAAAGGTATATACATGATCACCACCTCTGTTGCCGAAGCAGCGACATTCCTGAAACAAGGACAAGTTTTGGCATACCCTACAGAGGCTGTCTGGGGTTTGGGCTGTGACCCTCACAACGAACAGGCATTTCACCAGATTCTGCAACTGAAACAGCGTCCAATTGAAAAAGGTGTGATTCTTCTTGCTGGACATATTTCCCAAGTAGAACATTTACTAGAAGCACTGACACCAGAAATCCGCGAACGTATTATTGCTTCATGGACCAACCGCAGCGTATCCGAACGTGCCACCACCTGGCTATTACCTGCCAGTGAAGATATTCCGGCCTGGATTAAAGGCAATCATCCTAAAGTTGCGGTACGTGTTACCACCCACCCTTTATGTATGGCTTTATGTCAGGCTTTTGGAGGCTATATCGTTTCGACCAGTGCCAATCCAGCAGGTCTAAATCCCGCACTTTCACTTCAGGATGCAAAACAGTACTTTAAAGAATCTGAGAGCCTGAACTACTTAAATGGCGATTTAGGACTGAGTCAGGAACCCAGCAAAATTATTGATGCTGTGACAGGTGAAGTAATCCGCGCTTAAGCACGGATTCATTTTTTGGCTTTTTCAAATCCGACTAAAGTTTTAAGGTAAAAAAAAGCTCAGCCATATAGGGATGGCTGAGCATAAAAAAGGATGTGTATTATCACATCCAGAGGGTATCGAAATCTCTGGGCATTTCAGCAACAGTCGCTGATCTGCGATGGAGCGTATTATGGGCGAACAGTTTAAAAAAAACAAATATATTTTAGCTCTTAAAAAACAGCTTAAACCTATGATTAATCAATCATTATTTGAAAAAAATTCAAATTATCTTGCTCTTTTTAAAGTGCTTTTTAAAGAAGCTAAAAGCTACTCTTCTCGACTAAAGTCTATTTGCCTTTATTCACGAGATCATTCAAGCAAAAAATTAAGTTTGTTTGTTCGTTTTTTGGGCAACTATTTGGCTTTCAGGAGCACTGGCGCCACAGTTTTTTTTTCTGGGCCAGCACAATTCCGAACAGAATAATCGCCCCACCAATACTGTGATAAATGGTCCAGGCCTCTTTTAACCAGACAAAGGCAATTAAAGCGGTAAACACCGGCATCAGGTTCATAAAGATACTGGTGCGGGTCGGTCCCAGACGCTGAATCGCCATCATCCACACCAAAGGGGCAATTAATGAAGGGAAAATACTGGCGTAGATAACGCTGCCGGCATTGGTCATATTGATGGCATCAAGACCCAACCAGGTCACAAACGGCAGGTGATACAGCAGCGCAAACAGAATCTGCACATACAGGCTCAGCATTAACGGAATCTGCAGCTGCCATTTTTTCAGAAAAACCCCATAAAAGGCATAGAAAAACACGGCGATAATCATCAGCAGATCGCCCCATTGGCCGCCGGCATGCAGCAGGCCCCAAGGATTGCCCTGCCCCATCACATAGATCAGCCCGGCAAAGGACAACAGACTGCCAATAATGGCGTAGCGATTCGGAATATCGCGCAGAATCAGCATCGACACAAAAATGGTAAAAATCGGAATAAAGGCATTAATAATGCCCATATTGGTGGCGGTGGTGTAATGTGCAGCGGTATAAGCCAGTCCCTGATACAGCACCAGACCAAAGGCACTCAGCACTGCCAGCTGTTTCAGATGCGGCACAATCAGGGCACGCTCACGAATCACCCGCGGCAAAATAAACGGGGTTAGAATCAGAAAGGCAAAAAACCAGCGATAAAAACTGATGCTCACCGGCGAGATAAAGTCGGTCACATAGCGGGTCACGACAATATTCAGTGACCAGATCAGTACCGCAGTCAATGGCAGTAATAATGCCCACCACACTACCTTGTGTTGCTGTGTCATATACTCATCCATAAAGTGTAGGGTTCAGCATTGTCTGCAAGTCCAAGCCAGCAGCTTTCAATTCAACGCCGTTATTGTGTAGCACAAGCATAATTGATTTTTCACATAAAATTAATGCATGGATTTAAATTTACCCGACTGCCCTACATGTTTTTACTTGTACTCAGCCGGAATACCCGTTACAACATTCGACAGGATAAACACATCAAAAACAGGACTTCATATGAGCACTTCAGTCTACGACATTCCAGTATTAAGCATTCAGGGTGCAT
>NZ_DEZM01000174.1:8019-24976 GCF_002364825.1 Acinetobacter sp. UBA3132
CTATCAGGGCAAAGTTTTGCTCATCGTCAATGTGGCATCTAAATGTGGCCTGACTCCACAATATGAAGGCTTGCAAAAGCTGTATAACGAGAAAAAAGCCGAAGGTCTGGAGATTCTAGGTTTCCCATCAAATGATTTCCTGGCACAGGAGCCAGGCAGCGAGAAGGAAATCCAGGAATTCTGTTCAGTAAACTATCAGGTCGATTTCCCGCTATTTGCCAAGATCCCGGTCGTTGGAGAAGCAAAACATCCTTTATATGCTGCTTTAACCCAAGCGATTCCTGAACGTACCGGTGAAGGCCCATGGTGGAAAGATCTGGTTGATTACGGCCTGACTCCAAACCAGCCACCTGAAGTGCTATGGAATTTTGAAAAATTCCTGGTCAATAAAAATGGTGAAGTAGTGGCTCGCTTTGCACCGGATATTACTGCAGATGATCCACGTATCATCGATGCAATTAATGCCGAATTGGCTAAATAATTTGCAATAGTAATATAAGCATCTCTCATGGTTAGAGATGCTTATATTTTTTAATTAAAAAAAGATATGTATATTAATAAAATCATTCAATTTACTTCTTCTATTTTCCTTCCAGATTTTAATATTTACACTACACTCTCTTCAATTTCAAACACCTCTGCCAGCCTATGATGAGCTCATACACAAACAAACCGCCATAATGAAAGGTGAAGTATGAAAACGCTGGTGAAAGCAATTGTTTTATCGATCTCAACTGCACTGGTTGCTATTCCAGCCATGGCTGCGCCTCAGGATCATCATCAATATAGCAAGTCGCATGCTCAACAACAGCATCATGCTCCTCAGCACCATCAGCTAAACAAACACCCAGCTCAACAGCATAAACAGGGTTATAAAAAAGTTGATCCATCACGTGATTGGCGAGTAGGTCAAAAAGTCCCAAACCAATACCAAAGTAAAATCTATAAAGTGGATCACAGCAAATATAAACGACTCAACAAGCCAGGTAGAAATCAACAATGGATTAAAGTGAATGGCGACTATATTCTGATGAATGTCGTTAACGATAAGGTCATTAAAATTATCGCAGCTTAAACCCTGCTCTCCTCGGTGAAAAAAGAGCGCTTTGGCGCTCTTTTTTTATGCTTGAATAGCTATAGTGAGGCCTTTTTTGTTATTCATTTGCAACTCTCCGCATTTTCTACAAATTTCATCCCTATATTAATGTCTGTAAGCAGTAAATGATGAGCACCCCAATGAAATTTAAGCAAATTCTCCAAAATAGCGTACTACCTTTTGCCCTTTTTGCAGGTGCATTGAGTTTGCTGGGATGTGATCAGGTTTCTGCCCCTGCTTCATATACTGAAAAACCGGAGCAACAGGATGTAGCAGAAGAACAGACAGCAGTATCAGAAAATACTGAAGTACAGCAATCTTCTGCAGACCTTAAAAGTGGCAATATGTTCTACATCGTACGTGATGTGGCCGATTTGCAGTTAAAGGCTGGTGATTACGTGACCCAGCTGAAGCAAACCCAGACTGAACTGGAAACTGCGGTCAGTGAAAAAGATACTTCTCAATTGCAAAGCGCCGCAATGCAATTGCAACAGCAATTAAAAGGCTTTAATCAGACTTTAAGTGGCTTAAACTTGAAAAGTCAGGAAGTTGATCAGGTACGTAGCAACCTGATGAATGCCAACCAGCAAGCATTGGCATCTCCTTTCCTGAATGGCCAGATGGATTTCAGTCAGGTGGATTTCCAGAAGCTGGAAAAACAGATGGGAAATATCCAGTCTGAAATGATCAAGCTGGCCGCAATGATGATTCCTGAGAAACCATCCCAGGCAGCAGAACAGGAAAGTTGATCTCAGTTTTATAGATGACCTAGGCTCCCTGATAAACCAGTCACCAGACTGGTTTATTACTATTAAATATAGATTAATAGAAGAAGCGGTTTAGTAAGCCGCTTCTTTACTGGAAGGATAAGGCAGAAAAGTCATTATTCTTTAGGACTTTTCACGACGACTAAACGTTTTTGGGTGAATTCTCTGAAACCGTCAATCGATAATTCATGCCCATAACCAGAGTTTTTGATACCACCAAATGGCAGCTCTGGTGCGGTATCGGTAAACCAGTTAATCCAGATCATGCCGGTTTCAACTCGTGAAGCCAGTTTTTTGGCACGCTCGATATCTTGAGAATGAATCACACCGCCCAAACCATAATGCGAATCGTTGGCAATCGAAACGATTTCATCTTCATCCTTCGCGACATAAATCTGGGCCACAGGACCAAAGAATTCTTCATACCAGGCCGGATTATCACGGCTGATATTTTCCAGAATTGTCGGCTCATAAAAGTTACCTGCATGCTCGATAGGCTTGCCACCTGTCAGCACAGTAGCACCATGCGCTACCGCCTTATCGACCTGTTTGGTCAGTTTTTCCAGAGCGTCCGCTGATGATAAAGGTGCCAGTGTTGTTTCAAGGTCGAGTGGGTCACCAATTTTCAGTTCCTGAAAAGCTTTCAGCATACCTGCTTTAAATTCATCAGCGATTTTTTCATGCAAAATAAAACGTTTGGCCGCAGTGCAGACTTGGCCTGAGTTATTTATCCGGGCCTGACAGCCAATTTTAATGGCTTTTTCCAGATCAGCATCATCTAGCACAATAAAAACATCATTACCACCAAGTTCCAAGGTGGATTTTTTAATGTATTTACCGGCCTGTTCTGCTACGGCACTTCCGGCACCTTCTGAACCCGTCAAGGCTACACCCTGTACACGCGGATCAGCAATAATCTCTTGAACCTGATCAGAACTGATAAACAGGTTAATCCAGACACCTCTTGGTGCACCTGCTTCCAGCACGAGCTTTTCAAAGGCTTCGGCACATTGCGGCACAATACCAGCATGTTTGACCAGGACCGGATTGCCAATTGCGCAGTTTGGGGCAAAGACACGCATCAACTGATAGAACGGGAAGTTCCATGGTTCAACGGCCATCACAATACCCAGAGGATGATGCTCTACCCATGCTTCGCCGAGTTCGGTTTCATAAGACACCGGAGCTAGAAACTCTTTGGCGTGATCAGCAAAGTATTCGGCAATTTTGGCACAAGATTCAATTTCACCTTCACTCTGTTTAATCAGTTTACCCATATCCAGCGTCATGAGCTTGGCCAGTTCGGTTTTTTGTTCACGTAATTTTTGTGCGACATTTCTCAGCACTTTAATACGTTGATCAATCTGTTGTGGCCAGTCTGACTTGAGTATCTGTTCTGCCTGATCCAGCGCATTTTGTATATGCTCATCTGTATGTGGCGGATAGTCTTTCAATTTTTGATTGGTAAATGGGTTAATAGATTGATATGCCATGACTTTCCCTTTTCTTTAAATTATAAGTTTTGCTTGTTTTTGAACTCGTCAATTCAACTTAAACAAGCTTGCATCTGGGGTAGTCACTTAACTTAGCATTGATTTTTTTATGTTCAGGGAATATTTACAGATTGGTTCAAAACATTACTGAGAAAGGGTAAAAATTATATCGTGTGGTACAAAATATAATTATACGGGTTGGTTAAAAAGCTATTTAACAGATCTAACAAGCGGCTACTTTTTTTACTAGACTTATAAGATAAGTAGATTCAAACTGAATTTTTACAATAAAAAAACCACCCTTTCGGGTGGTTTTTTCAATCTTAAACCAACAATTACATTGCGCGGTTTTTGATTTTGCGGATCGTTTCCAGCTGAGCAGCAGTCTCTGCAAGAGCAGCCAAAGCAGCAGCAGCGTCCAAATCGCCCTTTTGATTTGCTAGCAATTGTTCAGCGTGTTTACGCGCTTCAATAATTGCCGCTTCATCCAAGTTTTCTGCACGGACTGCTGTATCAGCAAGAACCGTAACAACATGCGGTTGAACTTCTAGAACACCACCAGATACATAGATTAATTCTTCTGTACCGTTTTCCAAAATAACGCGGATCGCGCCAGGTTGGAGCAAAGTTACCAGCGGAGCGTGACCAGGCATAATACCTAACTCGCCACCAGCACCTTTAGCAATTAGCATAGTTACAGTGCCTGAGTACAAAGACTCTTGAACACTTACAACGTCACATTGCATAGTCGCCATGAGAATCTCCTAAATTAGGGAACTAATTAAAGTTTCTCAGCTTTAGCAATCACTTCGTCAATACCACCAACCATATAGAACGCTTGTTCTGGGATGTGATCGTATTCACCAGCTAGAAGACCTTTAAAGCCACGAATCGTTTCTTTAAGCGGTACAAGTTTACCAGGAGCACCAGTAAACACTTCAGCTACGTGGAACGGTTGAGAGAAGAAACGTTGGATCTTACGTGCGCGATACACGATAAGTTTGTCTTCTTCTGACAATTCGTCCATACCAAGAATTGCGATAATGTCTTTCAATTCTTTATAACGTTGAAGAACGTTTTGAACTGAACGAGCGATTTCGTAATGTTCTTGGCCAACTACAAGTGGATCTAACTGACGTGAAGTAGAGTCAAGTGGATCGATCGCAGGGTAAATACCTTGAGAAGCGATATCACGGCTCAATACAACAGTTGCGTCCAAGTGAGCGAACGTAGTTGCAGGCGATGGATCTGTTAAGTCATCGGCAGGTACGTATACCGCTTGAATTGACGTAATAGAACCAGACTTAGTAGATGTAATACGTTCTTGAAGAACACCCATCTCTTCTGCAAGTGTAGGCTGGTAACCTACTGCAGATGGCATACGGCCTAGAAGTGCTGATACTTCAGTACCTGCTAGTGTATAACGGTAGATGTTGTCAACGAACAATAGTACGTCACGGCCTTTACCGTTTTCGTCTTTTTGATCACGGAAGTACTCAGCCATAGTCAGACCAGTCAACGCTACACGTAGACGGTTACCTGGTGGCTCGTTCATCTGACCGTAGACCATTGCTACTTTGTCTAGAACGTTAGAGTCTTTCATCTCGTGATAGAAGTCGTTACCTTCACGAGTACGCTCACCAACACCAGCGAACACAGATAAACCTGAGTGCGCTTTCGCGATGTTGTTGATCAACTCCATCATGTTTACAGTTTTACCAACACCGGCACCACCGAACAGACCAACTTTACCACCTTTCGCGAACGGGCATAGTAAGTCAATGACTTTAATACCAGTTTCTAGAAGGTCAGTAGAAGCCGCTTGTTCTGCATAAGAAGGCGCTTGACGGTGAATTGGTAAACGCTCTTCAGTTGCAACTGGACCAGCTTCGTCGATTGGGCGACCAAGAACGTCCATGATACGACCTAGAGTTGCTGTACCTACTGGTACAGAGATCGGAGCGTTAGTGTTAGTTACGTTCAAACCACGCTTAAGGCCTTCAGTAGAACCCATTGCAATAGTACGAACTACGCCATCACCAAGTTGTTGCTGAACTTCTAATGTAGTTTCAGTACCGTCAACTTGGAGAGCGTCATAGATCTTAGGAACGCTGTTACGTTCAAACTCGACGTCGATAACCGCGCCGATGATCTGAATGATACGACCGCTACTCATTGCTGTCTCCTCAATTCAAACTAATATATGTTAAACGGCAGCGGCACCACCAACGATCTCAGAAATTTCCTGAGTAATCGCGGCTTGACGCAGCTTGTTATAAATAAGTTGCAGGTTCTTGATCAAATCACCCGCGTTATCTGTTGCAGCTTTCATTGCAACCATACGAGCAGACTGCTCACACGCGATGTTTTCGATCACACCTTGATACACCACAGACTCGATGTAACGAACCAACAAGCCATTTAAAAGCTCTTCAGCTTCAGGCTCGTAGATATAGTCCCAACCGTATTGACGGTTAAGCGTCTTGTCTTCTTCAGCAGCTGCTAAAGGAACAAGCTGTTCGATCTTTTGGTTTTGAGTCATGGCGTTGACAAAGCCGTTAGATACTAGATAAATACGATCTAACTCGCCTTTATCGTAAGCGTCTAACATCACCTGTACAGAACCAGATAACTGCTCAAGACTCGGAGTGTCGCCCACCTGAGTGGTCGCACCAAGCACTTTACCGCCGTAGTTTTTAAAAAACGAAACCGCTTTTTGACCAATCAAAGCAAATTGAACTTCAATTGACTGCTCTTGTTGCTGTTGAACGTGTTTTACCACTTTCTTGAACAGGTTAATGTTCAAACCACCAGCAAGGCCGCGATCTGAAGACACAATGATATAGCCAACGCGCTTAACAGGACGTTCAACCATATAACGGTGTTTATATTCAGGATTCGCTTGTACCAAATGAGCAATTACACGGTGCATATTTTCGGCATACGGACGGCCTTGAGCCATGCGCTCTTGCGCACGACGCATCTTAGAAGCTGCTACCATCTGCATCGCGCGAGTAATTTTCTGCGTGCTTTTGATACTAGCTACTTTGGCGCGAATTTCTTTTAAATTTGCCATACGCTTAACCTAGTATTCGAAGGCCCTTTCGAGCCCTCGAAGGTTGATTCCGTGAACCAAACCAACACTAATTAGCAAGTTGCTAAATTAGTAAGTTTGAGTCGCTTTGAACTTTTCAATACCCGCTTTGAATTCAGCTTCGATATCTTTGTCCCAAGCACCAGTCTCGTCAACTTTTTGCATAATTGCAGCATGTTCTGAACGGAAGTAAGAAATTAACGCAGCATCAAAGTCTACGATTTTCTTAACTTCTACGTCAGCCATATAGCCTTCGTTAGATGCATAAACTGATACAGCTTGGTCAGCGATTGAGTATGGAGCATATTGTTTTTGCTTCATAAGCTCAGTTACGCGTTGACCGTGTTCAAGCTGTTTACGAGTTGCTTCGTCAAGGTCAGAAGCGAACTGAGCAAACGCTGCCAATTCACGGTACTGTGCAAGTGCAGTACGGATACCACCAGACAATTTCTTGATGACTTTAGTCTGCGCAGAACCACCAACACGAGATACAGAGATACCCGCGTTCACAGCAGGACGAATACCCGCGTTGAACAATGATGTTTCAAGGAAGATCTGACCGTCAGTAATCGAAATTACGTTGGTTGGTACGAATGCAGATACGTCACCTGCTTGAGTTTCAATAATCGGCAATGCAGTTAATGAACCAGTTTGGCCTTTAACTTCACCGTTAGTGAATTTCTCAACGTAGTCAGCAGATACACGAGAAGCACGTTCAAGTAGACGTGAATGTAGATAGAATACGTCACCTGGATAAGCTTCACGACCTGGTGGACGACGAAGAAGCAATGAAATTTGACGGTAAGCAACAGCTTGTTTAGACAAGTCATCATAGATGATCAGAGCGTCTTCACCGCGGTCACGGAAGTATTCGCCCATTGTACAGCCTGAGTACGGAGCAAGGAAAAGCATTGCTGCTGGATCCGCTGCCGCTGCTGCTACAACAGTTGTATACGCCATAGCGCCAGTTTCTTCCAGCTTGCGCACAACGTTAGCGATAGTCGATTGTTTTTGACCAATTGCTACGTATACACATTTAATGCCAGAGTTTTTCTGAGCGATGATCGCATCGATCGCCATAGCTGTTTTACCAGTCTGACGGTCACCAATGATCAACTCACGCTGACCACGGCCTACTGGGATCATTGTATCTACTGATTTATAACCAGTTTGTACAGGTTGATCCACTGATTGACGCCAAATTACGCCTGGTGCTACTTTTTCAACAGCATCAGTCAGTTTTGCATCAATAGGGCCTTTACCATCAATCGGGTTACCCAAAGCGTCTACGACACGGCCAAGAAGTTCAGGACCAACCGGAACTTCTAATACACGACCTGTGCAACGCGCTTTTTGACCTTCTTGAAGGTTTAAGTAGTTACCTAAAACAACGACGCCCACTGAATCCTGTTCTAGGTTCAGTGCCATACCGTATAAGCCGCCGTCGAATTCGATCATTTCACCGTACATTGCATCAGCAAGGCCGTGAATACGCACAATACCGTCGGATACCATAACAATGGTACCTTCGTTTTTAGCGGTCGCGCTGGTGTCCAGATCGCCGATACGCTGTTTAATGAGCGCACTGATCTCGGATGGATTCAGTTGTTGCATTGCGCTATACCTCAATCTTTTTAAAGTTCAGTCTTCTTATTTCTTAAGCAAGAAGACGAGTACGCATTTTTTCAAGCTTATTAAGCGCAGAATCATCTATCACTTGGTCGCCTGCACGAATAACCACACCAGCAATAAGCTCTGGTTTAACTTCTACAGAAACATTTACCGCCGCTTCGAATTTTTTCTCTAATGCGTGAGTAAGGAGTTGTTCCTGTACAGAAGTCAATGGGAATGCTGATTCAATCACAACATCCACAGTATTGTTATTCTGTGATTTGAGCTGTTCATATTCTGCAGCAATTTCAGGAAGCAAAGCCAAACGTGCGTTTTCAGCAAGCATTGTCAAAAAGTTTGACACTGCAGGCGTTTGGTCTTCGCCTAAAACTTTAGCAAAAAGTGTCACCTGCTCAGCAGGTGTCAACTCAGGGCGATTTAGATAAGCTGAAAATGCTTCGTCTTGCACCGCAGCACTGAGCAATTCAAGTGCAGTTGACCAAGAGTCAGCTGTACCTTGCTCAGAAGCGTAAGCAAATGCTGCTTTAGCGTAAGGGCGTGCCAACGTCAAGAGTTCAGCCATAATCCGCCTCTCTTAAAGTTTAGCAGCCAGCTGAGTCAGCATGGCATTGTGAGCTTCTGCGTCAACTTGCTGGCTAAGAATTTTCTCAGCGCCAGCAACTGCAAGAGCAGCCACTTGTTGACGTAATTCTTCGCGAGCAGAATTGATTTCAGTATCAACAGCTTCTTTAGCCTGTTGACGAATACGCTCACCTTCAGCTGACGCTTGAGTACGAGCTTCTTCTACCAATTGCGCTGCACGACGGTTCGCTTGTTCGATCAATTGAGCCGCTTGTGCTTTTGCCGCGTCCAGTTCAGCTTTCACTTGTGCTTGCGCATCTGCAAGGTCAGCCTTCGCTTTTTCAGCAGCATTTAAGCCATCAGCGATTTTACGCTGACGTTCACTAATCGCATTGATTAGTGGTGGCCATACAAACTTCATGCAGAATGCGACGAAAATCGCAAACGCAATCGCTTGGCCAAACAATGTGAGGTTGATATTCATTGCAAATTCCTCAAATAGTGAATTTCGGAATTAAGCTGATTAACCTACAAATGGATTAGCGAAGATGAAGAACAAGCCAATACCAACACCGATCATAGGCACAGCATCAAGAAGACCCGCGATTAAGAACATACGAGTTTGAAGTTGTGGAGCCAATTCTGGTTGACGAGCTACAGCTTCAAGGAAACGGCCGCCTAAAAGACCAAAACCAATCGCAGTACCTAAAGCACCGAAAGCGATCAAGATAGCAGATGCAATTGCAACTAGACCTAAAGTGAGTTCCATGATAATTCCTCAGAGGTTAGGTTTTATACCAAATTAAGTTAAAAAATTGTGCCCAACCATCCCGTGACAGTTAGGCAATACCATTAATGCTTTTCGCTTGCCATGCTCAAGTATACGATAGTCAGCATCATGAAAATGAATGCCTGTAGCGTAATAACAAGAATGTGGAAAATCGCCCAAGGCACAGATAACGCCCACTGGATCCAGAACGGTAATAACGCGATAAGAATGAAGATTAACTCACCCGCATACATGTTACCGAACAGTCGTAGAGCCAATGAAACTGGACGTGCAAGGAAGGTTACCAATTCAAGAATCAAGTTCACTGGAATGAGTAACGCTTTTGCAACTGGGTTACTTGGGTTAAATGGGTTAAGTGCAAGCTCACCAACGAAACCGCCAATGCCTTTCTCACGAATACTGTAGAACAAGATAAGCGCAAATACAGACAATGACATACCAAGGGTAATGTTAGGGTCAGTAGATGGAACGATCTTGAAGTAAACGTGGTGCGGATCAATACCAAGAAGGCTACCAATCACGTGTTGAGCGATATAAGGAATCCAGTCAACAGGGATCAAGTCCATCAAGTTCATGAGGAAAATCCACACGAAGATGGTTAGCGCTAGTGGAGCGATCAAACGCGATTTTCCGTGGAAAGTATCGCGTACACTTGAGTCAACAAACTCGATAATCATTTCGATTGCAGACTGGAACTTGGTAGGAACACCAGAGTTTGCAGCTTTCGCTACGATCCAGAACATGAAACAGAAAAGAATACCAAGGCCGATTGACCAACCCATTGAATCCAAGTGAATAGCAGTGAACCCCATCTGTTGAGCTTCAGCACCATTCTCGGCCAATTTCCATGTACCGTCCGGCATTTTGCCATAGGTCATGTTGGTCAAGTGGTGCTTGATGTACTCGGTCGAAGTAAGGGCATGTTCTTCAGCAGCCATAAATCACACCTGGTCAATGTCAAAAACTAATGAAACTTACGAATATCGCGTGCTGCTTGATATCTCGCTTATTTCTGAAAAAACTTTTCAATTTTTGCTGCGCTTAAACTCGTCTTTGTAGACGTGACACCCAAAACGGAGCGACCCACGACATGGCTTGAACGAGTATAAAACCACAAAACAATGCAACCGGGGATAACGGCTTGACATTGCTTAAAATCAAAATGAATCCAACAATCACAATTGCAAACTTACCGAGCATGCCCCTATACATGTTCGATAGAACTTGTTTGGAAGCTCGCGCGCCCGCAGCACGAAACGACTGCCAGCTAAAGTAGCAGGTCGCCAGCCAACATACGAATGCACCCAAGGCTGCACTCAAGGCTGCGGTTGTGTCCTTCAGAACCCAACCTAACAACGCTGAAACGGGTATCATTACTGCTTGCAAGATGACCAAAGCTTTCGCTAATCGTCGGTCAATCAAGCGACTAGTTCGGCTCATTATTTATTCACTCACAGCAATCATGCTTGACAAGTTTAGCTGATGATTATTTTTAATCGCAGGCATTATAGAGTTACACCCCTTAACATGCAATCTTTTCCCGAGCTTAGCTTCGAAAAATTCGATGGTTCAATCGTTTCTAAACTAAGCAAAACTCGATCACTTTTTAATCATTATCGAGAATTTAGCACACATTTGTTCGTTTGATCAGCTAATTGTTGCCAGCCTTGGATAAAGTCCCCTGCCCCATTCATGCTTTCGTCTACATGCTGGAAAACTACCGGGTTCAGTTTTCTGTACTGATTGGCATTGGCATGTCCCTCAGCCAGCAGACACATTTTGGTCTGTGCGCGGGTATCCTGCAGGTACTTGATCTGTGCAACCGTTGGTGACACATGCGGATCATCGGTGAGTGCACCCATAAACTTCAGGTTTAGCGGACGCTCTAGATATTGATAGGCATCATGATATGACCAATAGGGGCGTGGCTTAGAAGTTGAACTATAACGTTGTGCTGTCGTTAGCATATTTTGTGCAAAAGCACGTGCATTTTTCCAGTAAGTTTCACGGTACTGTGGCATTTGCTGTGAACGCAGCGCAGCAATAAAGAAACCGATGCGAACTGCATTATTTGGGTCCAGCCAGACATGTGTATCAACCGTATTTTTTAAGGCTTCACCACGCGGATTACGCATTGGCAAAGGATTAATAATGCTGGAATCCAGAATTGCGATACTTTTATTACTTTCTTCGAGTACTTTTGCTAAAGGCGCTTCATGGGCCTGTCCCAGCCAGATCACCAGCCCCGCATCCTGAATGGTTTTACGGTGTGCCGGGGTCAGGCTGACATCATGTCCAGTCTGATTGGCCAATAATAAGGTTGGCTGCTCTACCCCGTGGGTAATTTTTTTGGCAATCAGGTAAATCGGATGCGTAGATACCACCAGACTTTGTGACCAACTTAAGGTACTCAATAAAGCCAGGGCACAGAACGCAAAGAAACGGGACATGGGAGAAAATCGCGGTAAAAACACTAAGTGTTATAATATAACAAATTTGCAAAAATACCTATGCCCAATCGAAACTGACAACGCTTCATGATAAGATTTAAAATTCTTTTAATTTCAGTTTCGCACTTGAGGTGAACTATGGGTTCCTGTTCGCACGAACACCACAACGCATTGCACGGCGTACACGATCATCCGAACGTGGCACAACGCCTGGCTGAAGCGGAAAGCCTTTGTGCAGCAACTGGTGCACGACTTACGCCCTTGCGTAAGGAAGTCCTCGAACTGATTTTAAATGCTTCAGGTCCCATGGGCGCCTATGACCTGCTGGCCAAGATTAAAAATAATAGTGATCGTCCTGCGGCACCACCCACAGTATATCGCACGCTCGACTTTTTATTAGAAAAAGGTTTTATTCACCGTCTGACTTCTATTAATGCCTATATTCCATGCTGTCATCCACGTGAAGGGCACCAAGCAGCTTTCCTGATTTGTACTGAATGTAAAGCCGTAAAAGAAGCATCTGCACAAGGATTACTGGATCAGCTCGACGCATTGGCAAGCTCAGATGATTTTAGTGCCCATCACAGTATCATTGAGATTTCAGGAATCTGTCAGCAGTGTCGCAACAAAACCTAACTCCCGTACCGCTGATTCAACTTTCTAAAATTTGGGTCAATATCGATGAGCGGGACATCTTAAAAGCCATTGACTTCTCTTTGCAGGAGAAAGAGATTGTCACACTCATTGGTCCAAATGGTGCCGGCAAGTCGACTTTAATTAAAGTTATGCTCGGAATTGTGAAACCGCAATCCGGTGAGATTAATACGGCGCGCAAGCTGAAATTTTCTTATGTGCCACAAAAATTCAATCCTTCACATAGCTTGCCGCTACGGGTAAAAGACTTATTGGCTCTCGAGAAATGCCCTTCAGCTATTAAAGCTGAAATCATCCGTGATACCGGTATTGCCAAGCTGGAAAACTCCAAAGTTCAACAGCTTTCTGGCGGTGAGCGACAACGTGTATTATTAGCACGCGCTTTACTACGCCAGCCGGATATCCTGGTTCTAGATGAACCCATGCAAGGTCTGGATATCCAATCTGAAGCCGAGCTGTATGAATATGTGCGTAGCCTGCCAGAAAAATATGGCTGTGCCATTTTAATGGTCTCGCATGACCTGCAATGGGTGATGCAAGGCACGCATCGTGTGGTTTGTCTGAATAAACATATTTGCTGTAGCGGGTTACCGGAAAGTGTGCAGCAACATCCAGAATATCAGGCGATCTTTGGCACCAATCGGGTGTTCTACCAGCATCATCATGATCACTGTGCCCATGGCGACTCTGCAACACCCTGTCAGCACGATACACGACCGCATATTCACCCCGAGCCGGAAGCTTAAGCCATGATGGACTGGTTACAACTGCTTTTACCCGCATGGATCATGGGAACACTATTGGTATTTCTGACTGCTCCGCTGGGCTGTCTGATGCTGTGGCGTCGTATGTCTTTCTTTGCTGATACCATGGCACATGGCACTTTATTGGGTGTTGCCATTGCTGGTGCCATGAGTCTACCGCTGTGGATGGGTGTGACCTTTATTGCCCTGTTGCTGGTGGCTATTTTATGGGTGCTGTATGATCCTCGCTTACCGAACGATGCTTTGCTTGCCCTCTGCTCAGCCACCCTGCTCTGCTCAGGCTTATTGTTCATTCAGCATTTACCGGGTTTAAGACCAGAACTGCTGAGTTATCTGTTCGGTGATTTGCTGACGATTTCCTGGAATGATTTACCCACTTTTGCTGTGGTGATTATTGTTGCACTGGCTGTGATTTATAAAAGCTGGCAGGCACAGATCCAAATTGCCATTGATCCTGATATGGCGATCAGCGAAGGTGTGAATGCCAACTTACAACGCCTGATCTTTATGTTGTTACTGGCCTTATTCACCGTATTGGCACTTCGAGCAGTAGGTTCACTTCTAATGGGAGCCCTACTGGTTATTCCGGCACTAACGGCTCGCTTACTGGCAAACTCACCAAGACAAATGGTGATCTGGGCCTTCGTGATTGCTCAGATTGGGGTAACGGTTGGTCTCTGGTCAAGTGCAGGTCTCAACACTTCGACAGGTCTAACCATTGTCCTGACCATGTCAGTGCTTTTCGCCCTGATCTTCTGTATACAGAAGTTTAAGAAACTGAGTTAAGTCATGCAGAGTAAACGCTATTTGATTAGTGCCTGTTTGCTCGGTCATAAAGTCCGTTACAATGGACAGGATTGTCTGCTCAAGGAACTGTTGCAACATCTGCTACCTGACCAATATGTCAGTCTCTGCCCTGAAGTCAGTGGTGGCTTAGCCATCCCCCGCCCCCCTGCCGAGATTCAATCTGGGAATGGTCACGATATACTGCTACGCCACGCTCATGTTGTCGATATAAATGGTACAGATATTTCAGAGACTTTTATTCAAGGCGCCTATGCTGCTTTAGATCTTGCCCGAAGATTTCAAGTGACACATGCCATCCTCAAAGCCAATAGCCCATCTTGTGGCAGTGACCTGATTTATGATGGATCATTTACTGGAACAAAAATTCAAGGCCAAGGCGTCACTGCTGCCCTGTTGCAACAACACGGCATCATTGTGATGACCGAACAAGATTTTTTGAAACAGCTAAAAGTTCGACCTGAGTAAGCTCACCCCCCTATTCAAAATGGCAAACATAATCCACAACTTCCCGGCATAACAGTTTAAACCGACTATGTTTAGGTACATAGAAAGATTGCCCTGGTACATAACGCTGATAATGCGCATCCTCACCGATCTGCACCAGACATTCACCGGAAATAATTTCCAGACGTTCTGCCACAGCAGTTTCAAACACGATCGGCTGTTCTGTCGGCAGGAACACACCTAAAGTTTTTTGAGTGCCATCCGGCAACTGAATGCAATGACTGATACAACAGCCATATTCGTGGATGGTTGGTTTTTTAATAATAGACACGCAGTCGAATTGACCAGACATAGGAATACCTCTTTTATTATTTTTATGTTTTGTATTCAAAAGCTAGCGACATCACATTGTTTTTATTTTTGCGTGATGCGCCTTTATGTTTAAGCCTGATGCACCAAACTGAGCAAGGTTGCAGCGCAGGCAAACAGCACGGCAAAGCTGCGATTTAATATTTTTTGTTGCTTTGCTGATGTCAATAATCTTAAAACTTTCGATGCCAATCCGGTATAACCCGCCATCACAATCAGATCAATGGTGACCATGGTTGCTGCCATAATCACGTACTGAATCCACTGAGGTTTGGACAGATCCAGAAACTGTGGCAACACCGCAAGCAGGAACACAATCGCCTTTGGATTACTCATATTCACAAGAAAACCATACAGCACCAACTTCCCCGCTGACTTACGGGTTAATTCATGCTGAATCTCAATCGACTGCATCGGCGCAGTCCACTGTAAATACGCCAGATAAAGCAAGTAGCCCACGCCAAACCATTTCACCAGCAGAAATGCCCAAGGTGATGTCGCAAACAGTACCCCTGCCCCGGCAGCGACAATAGCGATTTGAACCAGCAAGGCCAGCTGCAAGCCTAAAGCATTCCAGTAGCCATGTCGAAAACCGTAATTCAGGCCACTCGACATCGAAGCAATGGCGCCCGCACCCGGGGAAATGCTAATCACCCAACAGGCCAGCATGTAGGCAAACCAAACTTGATAGGACATGAATCTGCTCGATAGAAAACTTGAAACGTATTATATGACTTTTCAAATATATTCAGATCAAAATCTCGCTAAAATTTAATCTGAATACTATTCACCCTGTATGGCTTCAGGCACAATAGTTCGATTAAATACAGGAACTTTTATTACAGGAGCCATGAATGACAGCCCAATCTGTAATTTTGCCATTACCTTCAGATCATGCTCGCTTTATTGTTTTACGTCTTAAAGATCTCAGCATTGAAGATTTTAAAGAGCAATTAGAACAATTATTTACGACACGTGATCGTCTGATTACTCAACATCCTAATGCGCAAATTAAAACAGGCGTGGCTTTTGGTCCTGAACTGTGGGCAAAACTTTATCACCAAGCTCCAGTAGGCTTTAAACAACTCGAGCCGATTCAAGGTTTGTTTGATATGCCTGTTGTTCCTGCGGATGTACTGATTCATATTGCTAGCGCACGTGCTGATATCTGCTTTGCTTTAAGTCAGGCTTTCTTTGAAGGAATTCGCGATCAAGTTGAAGTGCTGGATGAACGTGTCTGCTTCCGCTATTTTGATGGACGTGATATTACCGGCTTCATCGATGGTACTGAAAACCCGCAATTCCCGGATGATCGTGCTGAAGTCGCTTTAGTCGGTGAAGATGCCGGTATTTTCCAGGATGGTTCATTTATTTTTGCACAGCGTTATGCGCATAATCTGGAAAAATGGAAAAAGCTAAAAGTTGATGCCCAAGAGCAAGTGATGGGTCGTACCAAGCTTGAATCAATTGAGCTCGATGATGATGTAAAACCTGCCAATGCACACGTTGCTCGTACAGTAGTTGAAGACGAGGAAGGTGAAGAAATGGAAATTTTACGTCATTCCCTGCCTTATGGTGATGGTCGTGGTGACCAAGGCCTGTTCTTCATTGCCTACACCAAAGATTTAAACATTATTGATGTCATGTTAGAGCGTATGTTCGGTACGTCTGGCGATGGAATCCATGACCGCTTGCTCCACTTCGTGACTCCAATGGATGGTGCGTATTACTTTGCGCCGAGTGAAGAGTTGCTGGAAGAGGTTTTGGAAGGGTAATTTTTAAAAAAAGCAGTTAGGTTTAGCTGCTTTTTTGAATTCACTCATTAACATTAGTTCAAACATAAACATATATTTCAAATCAAAAAGATATTATTTTTGACGCGAAATTTTATCCACATTGTGCACGTGTATTTTTATTCATTTTTTTCAAATATTTTTTAAAGTCATTCTGTAATTCATTTTCAGTTTCAGAGTCATCTAGTAGCTCATCATATTTAACTTTTGTAGACTTTTTCGTTGCTTCTTTATCTAAGATCG
>NZ_DEZM01000237.1:0-12972 GCF_002364825.1 Acinetobacter sp. UBA3132
CAGCGAAATCATTTGATGGTCGTGGTAACTACTCAATGGGTCTTAAAGAACAGATCATGTTCCCTGAGATCGATTTTGACAAGATTGACCGTATTCGTGGTATGGACATTACCATCACTACGACTGCTCGCACCGATGACGAAGGCCGTGCGCTTATGCGTGCATTCGGCTTCCCGTTCAAATAAGAGGTCGAAATGGCTAAGAAAGGTATGATTAATCGCGAATTGAAACGCGAAGCTACTGTTGCTAAATACGCTGCAAAACGTGCTGAATTAAAAGCTGTTATTGCTAACGTAAATGCATCAGACGAAGAACGTTTCGAAGCGATGATGAAATTACAAGCATTACCACGTAATGCATCTCCAGTACGTCTACGTAACCGTTGTGGTTTAACTGGTCGTCCTCATGGTTACTTCCGTAAGTTCGGTTTAAGCCGTAACATGGTACGCGAAAAAGTAATGCAAGGTGATGTACCTGGCGTTGTTAAGGCAAGCTGGTAAGGAGCACTATAAATGAGTATGCAAGATACCGTTGCCGACATGCTAACACGTGTTCGTAACGCGCAAATGGCGAAGAAACAAACTGTTTCTATGCCTAATTCTAAGTTGAAGGTTGCTATTGCAAACGTTCTTCAACAAGAAGGTTACATTTCAAACGTAGAAGTTGCTGATGTTGAAGGCAAAGCAACTTTAACTATTACGTTAAAATATTTTGAAGGCAAACCAGTTATCGAAACTGTGAAACGCGTAAGCCGTCCAGGTCTACGTCAGTATCGCGGTAAAGATGCACTTCCAAGCGTTAAGCAAGGTTTAGGTATTGCAATTGTTTCTACAAGCAAAGGCATCATGACTGATCGCGCTGCACGTGCTGCAGGCATTGGTGGTGAAGTTATTGCTTTTGTTTCTTAATAGGTGATTCCTCATGTCTCGTGTGGCTAAAGCCCCAGTAACTGTACCTAACGGTGTAGCAGTTACTCAGAACGGCCGGCAGGTCGAAGTGAAAGGCACTAAAGGTACATTGTCTTTCAACCTGCATGCGCTGGTCGAGCTAAAACAGGAAGACGGTACTCTAGTTATTGCTCCTAAAGCTGAATCTAAAGACGCTTGGATGCAGGCTGGTACTGCTCGCGCTGTGCTTAACAACCTTGTTAAAGGTGTTAGCGAAGGTTTCGAACGTAAGTTACAACTTATCGGTGTTGGTTATAAAGCTGCGGTTAAAGGTAACATTGTTAACCTTAACCTTGGTTTCTCTCACCCGATTGACTACAACCTTCCTGAAGGTGTAACTGCAGAAACTCCTACAGCGACTGAAATTATCCTAAAATCTGCTGATAAAGCAAAATTAGGTCAAGTTGCTGCGGAAATCCGTGGTTACCGTCCACCAGAGCCGTATAAAGGTAAAGGTGTTCGTTATTCTGACGAAGTTGTACTTCGTAAAGAAGCTAAGAAGAAATAAGGCGCGAGGTTCTTATGAACGAAAAGAAACAATCCCGTTTGCGTCGTGCGAAAAGCACACGCTTGCACATCCGTGCATTGGGTGCGACTCGTTTGTGTGTAAACCGCACTCCGCGTCACATCTATGCTCAAGTTATCTCAGCAGATGGTGGCAAAGTATTAGCGCAAGCTTCTACACTAGACGCTACTCTACGTGCTGGTACAACTGGTAATGTTGAAGCAGCTCAAAAAGTAGGTGCTTTAATCGCAGAACGCGCTAAGGCAGCTGGTGTAACTAAAGTTGCATTTGACCGTTCTGGTTTCAAATATCATGGTCGTATCAAAGCCTTGGCTGATGCTGCTCGTGAAAACGGCTTGGAGTTCTAATCATGGCTAAAGTTGAACAAAACGAAGGTCTTGTTGAAAAGCTGGTTGCCGTTGATCGTGTAGCCAAAGTTGTTAAGGGTGGTCGTATCTTCTCTTTCACAGCATTGACTGTGGTAGGTGATGGTAATGGTCGCGTAGGTTTTGGTCGTGGTAAAGCACGTGAAGTTCCAGCTGCTATTTCTAAAGCACTTGAAGCTGCTCGTCGCAACATGATCACTGTAGATCTTGCTGGTACGACTTTACAACACCCTGTGAATGCTCGTCACGGTGCAAGCCGTGTTTACATGCAGCCTGCTTCTGAAGGTACTGGCGTAATCGCTGGTGGCGCTATGCGTGCCGTTCTTGAAGCTGCTGGTGTACACAACGTACTTGCTAAATGTTACGGTTCTACTAACGCTGCTAACGTAGTTAACGCGACTTTCAAAGGTCTGCGTGACATGACTTCTCCTGAGAAAGTTGCTGCGAAACGTGGTCTTTCAGTAGAACAAATTCAAGGGTAATAATCATGAAAACGATTAAAGTTACCCAGACTAAATCTGCATCGCATCGCTTGAAAAATCACAAGCTGAGCCTTAAAGGTTTAGGTCTGCGTCGTATTGGTCATACTGTTGAAGTGTTAGACACTCCATCTAACCGTGGTATGATCAACCAAGTCTACTATATGGTTAGTGTAGAGGAATAAGCCATGACTCTGCGTTTAAATACTATTGCACCTGCAGAAGGTGCTAAGCGTGACAACCTGCGTCTAGGCCGTGGTATCGGTTCTGGCGTTGGTAAGACCGGTGGCCGTGGTGTCAAAGGTCAAAACTCACGTAAGAGCGGTGGTACTCGTCCAGGTTTCGAAGGTGGTCAAACAGCACTTTATCGTCGTTTGCCTAAATTCGGTTTCACTAGCCAACAGGCTTTGAAAACTGCTGAAGTACGTTTATCTGAGCTTGCTAAAGTTGAAGGTGACATTGTGTCTCTAGAAACTTTAAAAGCTGCGAACGTTGTACGTAAAGACATGACTCGTGCACGTATCGTACTTTCTGGTGAAATTACTCGCGCATTCACTGTACAAGGTGTTGTGTTGACTAAAGGCGCTAAAGCTGCTGTTGAAGCTGCTGGCGGTAAAGTCGAGGAGTAATCTCCAGTGTCTATGTCTCCTAGTTCTTCAGGTCATGTCAACATGATGAAAGGCCAACCATTTCATGTGAAATACCGTGAAATTATTCGTCGAATGATGTTTCTCATTGGTGCGTTGTTGGTGTTTCGACTGGGAGCACATATTCCAGTACCGGGCATTAACAATGCTGCGCTGGAGAATTTGTTTAATGCAAACCAAGGTACGATCCTTGGTTTGTTTAACATGTTCTCTGGTGGTGCATTGGAGCGAATGTCTATTCTTGCTCTTGGGATTATGCCATACATCTCTGCATCGATTATCGTGCAGCTGATGTCAACAGTCGTTCCTTCGCTGGAAGCTTTAAAGAAAGAAGGCGAGCAAGGCAAACGTAAAATAAATCAATACACACGACAGGGCACACTGTTCCTTGCATTTGTGCAAGCGGTCGGTATGTGCGCGGGCTTGATCAGCCAGGGAATTACCCTGACCTCTGGTCTGGCTTTTTATGTTCCTGCAGTAACCTCATTGGTTGCGGGGACCATGTTCCTGATGTGGTTGGGTGAACAGATTACCGAGCGTGGGGTGGGGAATGGTATTTCCATGATCATCTTCGCAGGTATTGTTGCAGGTCTGCCAACTTTGGTTATGCAGTCCCTGACTTCTGTTGATAATGGTCAGTCTAGTCTTATTGGTCTGGCGATATTTGCATTGTTATCCATCGCCGTGCTTGCAGCAATTGTGTTTATCGAGAAGGCGCAACGTCGTATTCCGGTCAACTATGCTCAGAAGCAGCAGGGTCGTCGCGTATTTACTGCACAGCAGACACATTTGCCATTAAAAATTAATATGGCCGGTGTGATTCCTGCAATTTTTGCAAGTTCATTGCTTTTGTTCCCAGCGAGCTTAGGTCAGTGGGTTGGCAGTGCAGATCCTGATGCAGGAATTATCAAGCGTAGTCTGCAAGATTTGGCATTGGTGTTGTCGCCTGGTCAGCCGTTGTATTTGGTGCTCTTTGGTGCGTTAATTATCTTTTTCTGTTACTTCTATACTGCGCTAGTATTTAGCCCGAAAGAAGTGTCAGAAAACTTGAAACGCAGCGGAGCTTACGTGCCTGGTATTCGTCCAGGTGAGCAAACTGCTCGTTACTTAGATCATATTCTCAATCGTTTGACCTTCATTGGCGCGATTTACATCACTGTCATCTGTTTAATGCCGATGATCCTGCAAAGCTCTTTTGGTATTCCATTCAGCTTGGGCGGAACATCGTTGCTAATCGTGGTAGTGGTGGTGATGGACTTTATGGCTCAGCTACAAGCACATCTCACTTCGCACCAGTATGACAATCAAACATTAATGAGAAAAACGACTGCTCATCCTAAGGGATAGCGCACTTAGAGGTTTCATCATGAAAGTACAAGCTTCTGTAAAGAAAATTTGTGGTAGCTGTAAAGTTATCCGTCGTAATGGGGTTATCCGCGTAATTTGTAGCGCAGAACCTCGTCATAAGCAGCGTCAAGGTTAATCTGATCAAGACCTGTTGATTTCAGTAGGCGAATTAGGTTATTATCCGCCCCTCAAGATTTTTGTGGGGCGGTTGATTATCTCTACTGCCTTTTTGGAGAAAATTGAATGGCTCGTATTGCCGGTGTAAACATTCCGGATAACAAGCATGCTGTTATCTCTCTAACGTATATCTTTGGTATTGGTCGCCATACTTCAAAAGCTATCTTAGCTGCTGCAGGTATTGCTCCAACGACTAAGATCCGTGAATTAGATGACGCTCAGCTTGATGCGATTCGTGCAGAAGTTGCCAAGGTTCCGACCGAAGGTGATTTACGTCGCGAAATTTCCATGAACATCAAACGTTTAATGGATTTAGGCTGCTACCGCGGTCTTCGTCATCGTCGCAGCTTGCCTGTCCGCGGTCAACGCACCAAAACTAACGCACGTACCCGTAAAGGTCCGCGCAAACCAATTAAGAAATAAGATTTCTGGAAGCTAAAAGATGGCTAAAGATACTCGCACACGCAAGAAGGTCACTCGTACCGTCTCTGAAGGTGTTGCACACATTCACGCTTCTTTTAATAACACCATTGTGACTATTACCGATCGTCAAGGTAATGCACTGGCTTGGGCCACTTCAGGTGGACAAGGCTTCCGTGGATCACGTAAATCAACTCCGTTCGCTGCTCAGGTAGCTGCTGAAGTTGCTGGTAAAGCAGCTTTGGATTACGGTTTGAAAAACTTGGACGTCCTTGTTAAAGGTCCTGGTCCAGGTCGTGAATCTGCGGTTCGTGCTTTAGGTGCAGTGGGTTATAAAATTAATAGCATTACCGATGTGACTCCAATTCCTCACAACGGTTGCCGTCCACCTAAAAAACGTCGCGTGTAAGGAGAAACATTCATGGCTCGTTATATTGGTCCAAAATGCAAACTCTCTCGCCGCGAAGGGACAGACCTGCAATTAAAATCTGGCGTTAAACCATTTGACGTTAAGACTAAAAAACATGCTAAAGCGCCTGGCCAACACGGTGGTGCGCGTGGCAGCAAACAATCTGAGTACTCACTACAATTACGTGAAAAACAAAAAGTACGTCGTATGTACGGTGTTTTAGAGCGTCAATTTAGTAACTACTATAAAGAAGCAGCTCGTGTTAAAGGCGCAACTGGCGAGAACTTGTTAAAGTTACTTGAAAGCCGTCTTGATAACGTTGTTTATCGCATGGGTTTTGGTTCTACACGTGCTGAAGCTCGTCAGTTAGTATCTCACCGTTCAATCACTTTAAATGGCCGTCGCGTTAACATCGCGTCTATCCAAGTTAAAGCTGGTGACGTGATTGCAGTTCACGAAGGCGCTAAACAACAATTACGTATCAAAAACGCAATTGAATTAGCTGCTCAACGTGGCATTCCTTCTTGGATGGAAGTAGATCATTCTAAACTAGAAGGTACGTTCAAAGCTGCACCGGATCGTTCTGATTTACCTGCTGAAATCAACGAAAGCTTGATTGTAGAATTGTATTCTAAATAATCCTTGAGGTAGCAATATGACGCGTACTGCAAATGAGTTTCTAACTCCGCAAGCGATCAAGGTCGAAGCGGCAAGCGGGACCTCGGCAAAAGTTATTCTAGAACCCTTAGAGCGTGGCTTTGGTCATACTCTGGGCAATGCTTTACGTCGCATCCTTCTGTCTTCTTTGCCTGGCGCTGCTGTGGTTGAAGTTGAGATTGAAGGTGTTGAGCACGAGTACAGTACTTTGGAAGGCTTGCAGCAGGACATCGTCGAGCTCTTGCTGAACCTAAAAGGATTGTCTATTAAGCTGTTCGATCAAAATGAAGCTTATTTAACATTAGAGAAACAAGGTCCAGGCGATGTAACTGCGGCTGACCTTCGTTTACCTCATAATGTTGAAGTGGTTAACCCTGAACACTTGATCGGCACATTAAGTGCTTCAGGCAATCTTAAGATGCGCCTGAAAGTGGCTCAAGGCCGTGGCTACGAGACTTCTGACTCACGTTTCCCAGAAGGCGAGACTCGCCCAGTGGGTCGTTTACAGTTAGATGCCTCTTACAGCCCGATCAAACGTGTGTCTTACACAGTTGAAAATGCTCGTGTAGAACAACGTACTGACCTTGATAAACTGATCATTGATCTTGAAACTAACGGTACAGTTGATCCTGAAGAAGCAATCCGCAAAGCGGCAACAATCTTGCAACAACAAATTGCAATCTTTGTTGACCTTCAGAAAGATCAAGCTCCTGTTGCTCAAGAACCTCGTGAAGAAGTTGATCCGATTTTGCTTCGTCCAGTAGATGATCTAGAGCTAACTGTTCGTTCTGCTAACTGTTTGAAAGCAGAAAACATTTACTACATTGGTGATCTTGTACAGCGTACTGAGGTTGAGTTGCTTAAAACTCCTAACCTGGGTAAAAAATCGCTTACTGAGATCAAAGATGTTCTGGCTTCTAAAGGCTTACAACTCGGCATGCGTTTAGAGAACTGGCCACCAGCTAGTCTCCGTATGGACGATCGTTTCGCCTATCGTAGCCGTTAATTAAGTAGGACTATCACCATGCGTCATCGTAATAGTGGTGTGAAATTAGGCCGTACAAGCAGTCATCGTAAAGCGATGTTCCAAAACATGGCTAACTCTTTGTTCGAGCACGAGTTGATCAAAACAACTGTGCCTAAAGCAAAAGAATTACGCCGTGTTGCTGAGCCTTTAATCACTTTAGCTAAAGTCGATACAGTAGCAAACCGTCGTTTGGCGTTTGCTCGTACTCGTTCAGCTGCAACTGTTGGTAAATTATTTACCGTTCTTGGCCCTCGTTACAAAGAGCGTAACGGCGGTTATCTACGTGTTCTTAAAGCGGGCTTCCGTGCAGGTGATGCTGCACCGATGGCTTACGTTGAGCTAGTAGATCGCGAAGTTAACTAATTTCGTGAAGAGCAGCAAACGTTGTTCGGAAAGGTCGGTTGAATAAACCGGCCTTTTTTAATGCCTAAAATTTATCTTTTTATAAATTGATTATCGGTTTAGCTATAAAAATGTCCCCAAAAGATAAAAAAAATAGGGCAAACATACAAACTTGACATGGAGTATTGTCAGTTTTGTGCTTTAATAAAATAAATGACAAACTTGGGTTAAAAGAAGAATATGGAAAAACAGGTTGATATCTTAATTGTGGGTGCAGGTATCTCGGGAATTGGTTTAGCAGTACATCTTTCTAAAAATTGTCCGAAGCGTTCTTTTGAAATTATTGAACGTCGGGAAAGCGTAGGTGGTACTTGGGATTTATTTAAATATCCGGGCATCCGTTCAGATTCTGATATGTCGACTTTCGGCTTTAATTTTAAACCTTGGAAAAAAGCCAGCGTGTTGGCTGACGGTGCATCAATTAAGAACTATCTGTCTGAAGTAGTAGAAGAATGCCAACTTGAATCCAGAATTCATTATCAGCACCGTGTTTTAAATGCCAATTATGATACGCATACGCATAAATGGTCAGTGAAAATCGAAAATGCTCAAGGTAAGACTGAAACCTGGGTAGCGAATTTTGTTTTGGGTTGTACTGGTTATTATAATTATGACCAAGGTTTTCAACCAGAATTTCCAAATCAGGATGCATTTAAAGGAACTTTTATTCATCCGCAACATTGGCCGGAGAACTTCGATTATAGCGGTAAAAAAGTGGTAATTATTGGTAGTGGTGCAACTGCTATTACGTTAGTTCCAGCGATGGTCAAAGGTGGAGCAGGCCATGTGAGTATGTTGCAGCGTTCACCGACCTATATTGCTTCTGTACCATCCATTGATATGGTCTATGACAAGATGCGTAAATATCTGTCTGAAGATATGGCTTATAAGCTTACCCGTGCACGAAACATTGGTATGCAGCGCGGGATTTATGCGCTGGCACAAAAACAGCCGAAATTGCTTAAAAAGCTGCTTTTAAATGCGGTGAAGTTCCAACTTAAGGGTAAGGTGGATATGAAACACTTTACCCCGGACTATGAGCCTTGGGATCAGCGTCTGTGCGTGGTACCGGATGGAGATTTATTCAAAATTTTACGTGAAGGTCGTGCATCGGTAGAAACTGACCATATCGAGAGATTTACTGAAACCGGTATTCAGCTTAAATCCGGTAAACATCTTGATGCCGATATTATCGTATCAGCAACAGGATTAAATATTCAGATTTTGGGCGGGATGCAGGCTTCCATCGATGGCAAGCCCATCGATACTTCCAAACATATGCTGTATCGCGGCGTGATGGTGAGTGATATTCCGAATATGGCGCTGATTATTGGCTATATCAATGCATCTTGGACACTGAAAGTAGACATCGCAGCCGAATATATCTGCCGTCTGCTGAACTATATGGATATGAACGGTTTTGATGAGGTATTACCCGAAGGTAATGCTGCAGAGTTACTCGAAGATACGGTGATGGGCAGCCTGACCTCAGGTTATATTGCCCGTGCAGCAAACGTCATGCCAAAACAAGGTAAGCATGGCCCTTGGCGTGTCAGCAATAATTATTTAGCTGACCGTAAAGATCTTAAAACTGCAACTTTCGAGGATGATATTCTTCAGTTTAAATCTAAAGTTGAACAGGGAAAAGTTAACGGCAAAAAAGTTAAACCACGTCTGGTATCTTAATATCTGAACCTATAGAAAAGGAGCATTAAATGCTCCTTTTGTTATCTGTTTATATGATCTGAATTAAATTGCTCGTGAGATCAATTCTTTCATGATTTCATTGGTTCCAGCATATATACGGTTCGCACGATGATCGATGTAGGCGCGAGCAATTGGATATTCCAGCATATAGCCATATCCACCATGTAGTTGCAGACATTCATCGACTACCTTACTGAACATTTCTGAAATTTTGTATTTTGCGGCAGCAGCTGCATTTACGCCTAGCTGTTGCTGTAACTGTTGTTGCATACAACAATCCAGATAAGCTCGACAGATTTCGATTTCAGTACGTAGTTCCGCCAGCTTAAAACGAGTGTTCTGAAATGCTGAGATAGGTTTGCCAAAAGCCTGACGTTCCTTAGTGTATTTCACCGTATGTGCAAAAGCAGCTTCAGCGCCTGCCTGACAGATCATTGCCACAATCAGACGTTCCCAAGCCAGTTCTTTCATCAGCATCATAAAACCCATACCGGGCATACCCAATAAATTTTCTTTAGGAACACGCACGTTATCAAAGAATAGTTCACAGGTATCCTGGCCTTTCATGCCGATTTTATTCAGCGGTTTGCCTTTACTAAAACCAGCACGGTCAGCTTCTACCATGATCAATGAAAGATTGGCTGAGCCTTTGTCACTATCGCCTGTTTTACACACTACAATTGCCATATCGCAAAGATAGCCGTTGGTGATAAATATTTTCGAGCCATTAATCACATACTCATCACCCTCCAACACGGCACTGGTGCGTACAGCCTGAAGATCTGAACCTGTGCCGGGTTCAGTCATCGCAATCGCAGTAATCACTTCGCCACTGGCCATTTTTGCTAGCCATTGCTGTTTCTGGGCTTCATTGCCGAAATTCAGAATATAATTCGCGACGATATCGGAATGTAGGGAAAAACCGGTCGCTGAATCACCGGCATAAGCTTGTTCTTCAATCAGAATCATACTGTAAAGCCGATCCACACCTGAACCACCATATTGTTCTGGTAAAGTCGGGCAAAGTAGCCCTAGGCTTCCTGCCTTATTCCATAGTTCGCGATCTACGTGTTGTTGCTGTTCGAAGCGTTCGGTATGCGGAATGACTTCCTTTTCATAGAATTTGCGCACCGTCTCGCGGAAAGCATCATGCTCAGCATTAAACAAAGTACGCGGTAAAAGATGCGGCAGTGGTCGAATCGCAGCAGATTGCATGATCAGGATTCCTTGTTCTGGTTATTGTTCTCATGAACATAAGGGCAGGGTCTATCTGGGGACAATGTGCGAAATGTACAAAATACAGATAATGCTGATGCTTTCCGCCAATTCCCTCGAAAATTACTTGGCGCTTAGGTAAACTACTCATGTTTTTAACACGTTGGGGAAATATGATGACTGAAGACATCAGCCTGGAAGAGCGTAAAGTGATTTACCGCGCACGTCGTGGTCTTAAAGAGTTGGATGTGTATTTTGATCCCTATGTCAAAAACTGCTATTTGACAGCAGACCCATTTGAAAAAGAAATGTTTGCTGAACTCGTAGCGCAAGAAGACCCGGACCTGCTGGACTGGTTTATGGAAGTATCCGAACCGCCACGCCCTGAATTACGTGAGTTTATTAACAAGCTTAAACACTACGTTCATGGATAATCGTTGTTATCAGCTGAAACGCAGCCTGCTTGCACTTGCGTTTCAGTTTTTCATTTTTATTGTGTTGATGTTTGTGATGTACCAGTTATTGCCCTTATGGCTATGGGGAATCTGTCTGGTTGCAGGACTGATCATCTATCATCTGTTTTATCGCAAGCGTCCGCAGATCGCCCAGTTTGAATATCTGGATGGTCGGGAATGGACCATTACCCATCATGATCAGCGCATACAGCGTGCCCAGATCAGTCATGTGATTGATCACCAAGCTTATCTGGTGGTGTATTTTCAGCATGCCAAAATACCGCCATTGCTGATCTGGTGTGACCAGTTACCAACACAACAATGGAAGTCATTGAAAGTCCTTACGAAAATGATCTGATTGCCAGGCAATCGGTATTTTTATCAAAATTAAAATTATATATTTTTCAAATTCTTATCTTTATATACTGATCCTTTGTCAGACAATTCACATAATTCTTCGGAAAATATTTGAATTGTCTGACAATTTTCTTAATTGCTTTTATTTTAAACAGGTACATTTGAATCACCGAAGTCAACAGAGGAGATTAATATGGAATTTCCAACGTGGATATTTCCAGTAATCGCGGTAATTCTGGCACTGGTCATTGGACGACTCGGCACTATAGTTAGGGAACAAATTTCAACTCAATCACATTAACAAGCTAAAACGATAAGTTAAAGCTTTCCCAGTTAATAAGTAGCATGTGCTGAACCGTCGCAATGCTACTTTTTTTTGCCCAAAATTCAGTATTTCTTTCGATCAAGTCAATTGCAGAACCGGTAATCAATGGCAAAGTGACTCATCTAATTTAGAGTAAATACTCTTTAATTCATATAGTTCATCTGCTATGTTTAGCAGCATGGACATAATCACAATTATAGAGGACAGGAAAATGTCAAAAGTCCAACAAATATGCCAAGGTATGGCGGCCATAGTAATAACAACAACGGCTTTAACAGGTTGCTCACAGGTGGTTAAAACGGGTGCCAATGTGGCGCTGGGTTTCACTGAAAAACATATAGTGCCACCAATTCTGGCGATGGATGATGCAGAAATGGTGTGTAATTCAGGCAATGCCTTAACACCAGCGATCATGTCAACCAAGGAGATGGGGGCAGATCCGACCCGTGTTGCAGTACTGATGTACTCTGCAGCCGGTATTTGTGCGGAGCAGAAAGCGCTAGATGCCGAACTACGCTATATGCGTGCATCTAAAGCCAATCAGGTTACTGAGGCGCAGGATGCTCGCGTAGAGCAGAAACGTTGGGCAGCATTGGCTGCACAGCGTCAATATAACGGTTACCAGATGTTCCAGAAGCGTTACGAGAAAAAATATAATGTCGCGCTGGGTGAGAGTTGCCCAACCTTGAAGGGTGATACAGAACAGACTGTCTATCTGCTGGGCATGCTCAGTGGCCTACAAGCCATGACCAATGATATTAACTCGGGTGGAGCGGTGCAGGTACCGAAGGACATCGCTGCTGTGGTAGAACGCGGGATGACCTGTCTGAACAATGAAAAATTCTGGGGTGCACCAAATGCTACACGTGCCGTGATCTGGACCTTGTTGCCAGGCGCAGGTGATGGCAAGCCGGATCCATATCAGACCTTGAAACAGTCGACCCAGATTGGTGAACAGAAAGGTGTACGTTTATCACATGCACTTTATGCTGTAGCTGCTCAGGCATCAGGTGATGATGCCAAGTTGCGTGATGCGCTGAAAACTTTTGCACAGGCACGTTCTGATGAAAAACCGGTAAATCCACAATTCAAGCTGATCGACAGTATGGCTTCGATTATGGTGGGTGGCATTGCAGACCGTTACTGGACCGAGCATACCGGCGTTCGCACTGGAGACGATGGCATGCAACGTTTCTGGGATGAAGCGGATACAGCATCTGACCTTGATGATCTGTTTAATGCGGATTCCTGATCCAGTCAGGTCCGTACGTTAAGGCGGACCTAAATTGACATACGTTAAGGGACTAAGCGATGCAGATGCATGATCACTATCTTCGTAACAAGATTGTCTTTCTGGCAGTCTTTGTTGCTTTCTGCGCATGGCTGCAGATATTTAAAGATAGTTTTATCTTTTGGCAAGCTAGCCTGATAAGTGAGCCCTGGCGGCTGTGGACGGCACATTGGGTGCACGTTGGCTGGACGCACTATTTCCTGAATATGCTGGCCTTTA
>NZ_DEZM01000220.1:0-3711 GCF_002364825.1 Acinetobacter sp. UBA3132
TTGCTAATGCGCTCTAACACTTATTGCGTATCATGCAGATTTTTTTGTTTGATTTTTGGTCGGTAACAAAAATTTAACAATTGTTACGCTTATATTTCGACCAACTGGCTGAGATGTGTCAAGCTACATGCTCAATGTAATGACCATGTTTTAGAGCTTCTGTTTTAGGATCTAAAACAGAAGCTCATTTAATTTATAGACCACTTTTATATATCACTTTACCCAAGTGGTATTTGATTTTTCGGATTAATTCGCATGAATAGCAAATCTCCTATTTTTACTGCACAATCTGATGTCGCTCTTCGTATTCACGTAGATCGCGCAGTTCGCCACTATTTTGCACAACTGCAAGGCGAGCAACCTTCTCAGGTGTATGACATGGTGCTGGCAGAAATGGAGAAGCCTCTTCTATCTGTAGTTCTAGAATATACGCGTGGTAACCAGACCCGCGCTGCTGAAATTCTCGGCTTAAACCGCGGTACTTTGCGTAAAAAGTTAAAAGCACACGGTTTAATGAGTGAATAAATGATAAAATGCTTGCGTTAATCGCAGGCATTTTTTTTGACTGTAAATTAGCTATTTAGATTTAATCTGTTCCTTGGTAACTGTGACGAAGATCATGACTATTAAACGCGCTTTAATCTCTGTTTCCGACAAAACCGGTATTGTTGAGTTTGCACAAAACCTTGCTGCTCTAGGGGTAGAAATTTTATCTACTGGCGGTACATATAAATTGTTGAAAGACAATAATGTCGCTGTAGTTGAAGTTTCAGAGCACACTGGTTTCCCAGAGATGATGGACGGCCGTGTTAAAACACTACATCCAAAAATTCATGGCGGCATTCTGGCCCGTCGTGGTCTAGACGAAGCAGTGATGGCTGAACACAACATCGATGCGATCGATCTTGTTGTTGTTAACCTGTATCCATTTGCTGCGACTGTAGCAAAACCAAACTGTTCACTTGCTGATGCGATCGAAAATATCGACATCGGTGGTCCAACTATGGTTCGTGCTGCTGCAAAAAACCATGCTTCTGTCGGTATCGTAGTGAATGCATCTGACTACGCAATGGTAATTGCTGAGCTTAAAGCTGAGGGTGCTTTATCTTATGCAACCCGTTTTGACCTGGCAGTGAAAGCATTTGAACATACTGCGCAATACGATGGTATGATCGCATCTTACTTAGGCGCTCGCGTAGGTGTCGAGGAAGGTCAGGCTGACAAATTCGCGCGTACTTTCAATACACAATTGAACAAAGCTCAAGACTTACGTTACGGTGAAAATCCGCATCAGTCTGCTGCATTCTATGTAGATCCAGCTGCAACTGAAGCTTCTGTTTCAACTGCAAAACAGTTACAAGGTAAAGAACTCTCTTATAACAACATTGCGGACACAGACGCTGCACTTGAATGTGTTAAATCATTTGTGAAGCCTGCTTGTGTCATCGTTAAACATGCCAACCCATGTGGCGTTGCAGTATCTTTAGACGGTATCAAAACTGCTTATGACTTGGCTTATGCAACTGACCCTGAATCTGCATTCGGTGGCATTATTGCATTCAACCGTGAATTAGATGTTGAAACTGCTCAAGCAATTGTTGACCGTCAATTTGTTGAAGTAATCATCGCTCCTAGCGTTGCTGAAGGCGTGCTTGAAGTCACTGGTGCGAAGAAGAATGTACGCGTACTAGTATGTGGCGAACTTCCGAAGATTGACGAACGTGCTGCACAACTTGACTACAAACGCGTAAACGGCGGTTTGTTAGTTCAAGATCAAGACTTAGGCATGATTACGAAAGATGATCTTAAAGTTGTGACGAAGCGTGCACCAACTGAACAAGAAATTGACGACATGATCTTTGCCTGGAAAGTAGCGAAATACGTAAAGTCTAATGCGATTGTTTATGCGAAAAACCGTCAAACGATCGGTGTAGGCGCTGGCCAAATGAGCCGTGTGAACTCTGCTCGTATTGCTGCTATCAAAGCTGAACATGCAGGTTTAGTCGTTGAGGGTGCAGTAATGGCGTCTGATGCATTCTTCCCATTCCGCGATGGTATTGATAACGCTGCAAAAGCAGGTATCAAATGCATTATTCAGCCGGGTGGTTCTATGCGTGACGAAGAAACGATTGCAGCAGCTGACGAAGCTGGTATTGCAATGGTGTTCACTGGCATGCGTCATTTCCGCCACTAAGTTGTAAAATTTAAAAATAAGCCCTCCTTTCTATAAGGGGGGTTTATTATGTCTGTATTGATTTGCATCTTGCGTTAAGATGTTAATGATTTTTAAGCCGAATTAGGCTTTGGGAATTTCATTTTCGAGGATTATTCTAAAGATGAACATTTTAGTTTTGGGTAGTGGCGGTCGTGAGCATGCATTGGCGTGGAAAATCGCACAAGACGATCAAGTTACAAAAGTTTTTGTAGCGCCAGGTAATGCAGGTACTGCAACTGAAAATAAATGTGAAAATGTCGCTTTAGACATTCTCGACAACCCTGCGATTATTGATTTTGCCAAAAACAATGCAGTTGAACTGATTATTGTCGGCCCTGAAGCACCGCTTGTAAATGGTGTTGTGGATGCTTGTCGTGAAGCGGGTGTAAAAATTTGGGGTCCAACGCAATTTGCTGCACAACTGGAAGGCTCTAAAGCATTTGCGAAGCACTTCTTAAAACGCCATAACATTCCAACTGCTTTCTATGACGTGTTCACGGAAGTCGATGCGGCTAAAGCATTTATTGAGAAAAATGGCGCGCCAATCGTAATCAAGGCGGATGGTCTTGCTGCAGGTAAAGGCGTAATCGTTGCGATGACCAATCAAGAAGCATTCGATGCCATTGATGACATGCTTGCAGGCAACAAATTTGGGGATGCAGGTTCTCGTGTTGTGATTGAGGAATTCCTTGCAGGTGAAGAAGCATCTTTCATTTGTATGATTGATGGTGACAACATCTTGCCGATGGCCACTTCACAAGACCACAAGCGTATTTTTGAAGGCGACCAAGGTCCAAACACTGGCGGTATGGGTGCTTACTCTCCTGCTCCTGTTGTAACTTCAGACGTTTTTGAAAAAGCAATGAATGAAGTGATGCGTCCAACTGTTGAAGGCATGAAGAAAGACGGTCATGTATATACAGGTTTCTTATACGCTGGTTTGATGATTGATGAACAAGGTCAACCTAAAGTAATCGAGTTTAACTGTCGTTTTGGTGACCCTGAAACTCAGCCAATCATGATGCGTTTAAAATCATCATTAGTTGATTTGGTTCAAGCAGGTATCGAAGGTAATCTTCCTACGGAAGCTGAATGGGATGAACGTAAAACTGTCGGTATCGTGCTTGCATCTCGTGGCTACCCTGAAACGTCTAGTAATGGCGATGTGATTTCAGGTTTAGACACTGAAATGGCAGATGCGAAAGTGTTCCATGCAGGTACGAAAGCACTTGAGAATGGCGATATCGTGACTGCTGGCGGTCGTGTACTTTGCGTGACTGCACTGGGTAATACTATTGGTGAAGCACAAGCAAAAGCATTAGAACTTTGCCAAAAAGTGACTTTCGACGGCGTTCAATATCGTAAAGATATTGGTTACCGTGCAATTGCTCGTGAAAATTCTTAATTTCGGTTAAGTATCAAAAACCCCGATTCGTTCGGGGTTTTTTTATTTTTTATAATTTATTTTTTATAATTTATTTTTTATAATTTATTTT
>NZ_DEZM01000088.1:0-9174 GCF_002364825.1 Acinetobacter sp. UBA3132
CGTACCGGTTTTGGCGGGGAGAAAGTCATTCTAGGCGGTGGTGCGTTGGTTCTGCCGGTATTGCATGAAATTATACCGGTAAATATGAATACCCTGCGTCTGGAAGTTCGCCGTGCTGATGATCAGGCACTGATTACCCGCGACCGTATGCGTGTCGATGTTATGGCCGAATTCTATGTCCGGGTTAAACCAACCGCAGATTCAATTGCAACGGCAGCACAAACCCTTGGTCAAAAAACCATGTCGCCGAACGAGCTGAAAAATCTGGTAGAGGGCAAATTCGTGGACTCGTTACGTGCCGTAGCTGCTGAAATGGCGATGGAAGAGCTTCATGAAAAGCGTGTCGACTTTGTACAAAAAGTACAGCAAGTCGTGTCGGAAGATCTGCATAAAAATGGTCTTGAACTCGAAACTGTTTCTTTAACAGGTCTGGATCAGACTGGCTTCAAATATTTCAATCCACAAAATGCTTTCGATGCTGAAGGTCTGACCAAACTGACTGAAACCATTGAAGACCGTCGCCGTAAACGCAACCATATTGAACAGGATACTGACCTGGCAATTAAAACCAAGAATCTTGAAGCTGAACAGGCACGCTTACAGATTATTCGTGAAGAAGAATACGCCAAGCTGCAACAGGAACGTGAGATTTCGATTCGTCGCGCTGAACAGCTGGCTGAGATTGCCGCCCAAGAAGCTGCTAAAAAACGTGAAGCAGAGGAAGCACGTATTGCGGCTGAACGCGAAGTAGAATTAAAACGTATTCTGGCTGCCCGTGATGTCGAAAATGAAAATATCCAGAAAGCACAGATTATTCAAAAAGCTCAGGTTGAACAAAAGAAAACCATTGAACTGGCTGAACAGGACCGTGCGATTGCGATTGCTGAAAAATCTCGTGCCGAATCTGAAGCCAAAGCACAAGCAGATCTTGCCCGTGCTCAAGCAGTAAAAGCTGAAGAAGAAGTCGTAACAGTACGTCAGATTCAGCAGGCAGAACGTCAAAAAGCAGTTGAACTGGTGGCTGCCAAAGAACAGGCCGAGAAAGATGCAATTGCGATTACCGTGGCTGCTGAAGCAGGTAAACAGGCAGCGGCTGATGATGCAGAGGCTATTCGTATTGCAGCTGAAGCAGAAGCTGAAAAAGTTCGTTTAAAAGCCAAGGGGGAAGCAGATGCTAAAGTTCTCCTGGCTCAGGCAATGGAGAAACAGTATCAGGTCGATGCTGAAGGTACCCGTGCAGTGAATGAAGCTAACAATGTACTGTCTTCAGAGCAGGTAGAAATGCAGATCCGTCTGGCAATGCTCAAATACCTACCTGAAATTATCCGTGAAAGCGTTAAGCCAATGGAAAACATTGATGATATAAAAATTCTTCAGGTGAATGGCCTTCACGGAGCACATACAGGTTCTTGTCAGGCAGATGCTCATCATGAAAGTAGTAATGTTGCTCTTTCCGACCAAGTTGTAAATAGTGCTCTACGCTACCGCAGTCAAGCTCCGCTCATTGACAGTCTGATGAGTGAGTTAGGCATCCAGGGTGGTGATATTAATGGGATGACACAAAGTCTGAAAACGAAAACCTAAAAATTTATCGCTAAAATTTTTAAAACAAAAAAGCTTCCAAGATGGAAGCTTTTTTCAAAAATTACACATATATTTCCAAATAAACATGCTATCAGTAAAGAAAGCGAATAAGCATCATTCTCATGATGGATTATTAAGATAAGAAAATTTATAACAACGATAATTACTGGATAGCATAATGAAAAATACAACTCCTTCCAGAAAACCTGCACTCAATATAACTTTAAGCTTAGGTTTAATTACCTCTTTAAGTTTACTTAGCACCTTTTCTAGCTCATCAAATGCACTGACCAAACCTTTATCCTTTTCATCATTAATTGAACGATACCAGAAGAACCAACAATTAGAGATGTCAATTATGCATCTTGATTTAGACTATATTTATGACCCTGATCCACGTCAGATGACACGTAATATTAACCAGTTAATCAAGCGTATAGAGACTGTCCAGCCTAATACTATTTTTTTACAGGCTTATGCTGATGAGGATGCTAATGGTTCAGCGAATGAAGTGTATTTCCCTAATCCCCATATGCCTGTCAGGGAAGATTTATTTAAAAAAGTCACTGAACAGATTCGAAATCGTACAACTGTTAAAAAAATCTATGCCTGGTTACCCATGTGGGCTTGGGAACTGCCAAAGCACTACCGGGCAAATTATGTAGAAACTACAAACTCGAACATAAAAGGTTATATTCGCCTGTCGCCATTTGATCCAAAAAACTTTGATTATGTCTATGATATCTATAAAGCATTAACAGATAAAATAACTGTGGACGGTATTTTGTATCATGATGATATTACCTTGAATGACTATGAGGATAGTTCCCCCTCTGCCATGCAAGTATATAAATATTGGGGATTTAAAGATGCTGAAAAAATATTACGTCATCCTCAACATCCAGAACAAATGAAGTTTGCTAAAGCTAAAACCGCCTATTTAGATAATCTTGCTTTAAAATTGAGTAATAAGCTTAAAATCACCCATCCATCACTCAAATTTGCCCGAAACTCTTATGCGCCTGTGATGTTAAATCCTGAAAGCGAGAAATGGTTTGCACAATCAACCTCAAGTACTCTACAGCATTATGATTATAATGCTGTTATGGCTATGCCTTATATGGAAAAAGCCCCAGACCACTCCAAGTTCTATCTTAATTTGGTAGAAAAAGCACGGCAGTATGACCCTACTTTATCTCGGACCATTTTTGAAATTCAAACCATAGACTGGAATACACAGCACAAACTTTCAAATGAGGAGTTATTAGAAACTGTACATCTATTAAAAGAACAAGGAGTGCAGCATATTGGCTATTATCCAGAAGATCCTTTTATGCCACACCCACATGCAACGATTTTTAAGCCAAAGAAATTTTCATAGGCCTACCTTGTATATCGTACTGCTCTAATCTCCCCTCCTGATTATAGTACAGGGTCAATTGTTTGGCCTGTACCATTTCCAGTAAAGCATGCTTTTCAACATCAAAGCTATAAGCAATCTCCTGGAGTTCAACCGGTCTAGGTGCCGAACGTCGATCTACTCGATTGAATCGAATCCAGTTATAACAAGCCCATAACAGCAAGCTTGAAAAAGCAATAATAATCAGTAGGGCCAGCTCAAGTAGCGTCATTCCCTGATAAGGTTTATGGTCTATTAAGACATGATCAACAATCAGGCTCGATTCAAACCACCATAAACCCAGGGAGGCCAATGGCATAAATAGCCATATCCACGCCATCCAGCCTAGTGCCATCAGGCTATAACCACTCGTTCGACCACTTACATATTCTGGAACATCGATATACTCCGGAATATCGAGTTTAGATTCTTTAACAGTTGCTGCGACACTGAGTTCAGAAAGTTCAACAGTTGTTGGGAGCTCCATATACTCGGCAATTTTAACCTGCGGCTTGGCAGGAATATTTTTATTGTTTTTCACCTTATTTTACCTCTGTTTCACCACGGAAGCCTCGGTCTGGACTGATCCACCGTGCACGGGTTTGGGTTTTAAAAATGGTCTTCGGCAACGATACAACGGTCGTTAACATGGTTAAAATCCAGAAAAATAGTGGGTACCAGATTACCCAGAAATAACTTCTGAACATTCGACCTTTATCATATCTGCGGTCAATCCATAGACTGACCATGAACTGAATCAAACAGCTTGCGCCGAGAATCACACCATACCACTGCGGCAACAGAGAATTGATATACCACTCTGGGGCCACAGGAAAGAACAAACCATAAAAGAACAAGACGAATACACCAAACATGGTATATGCCCATAACACACTAATCACAGATTCCAGTGCAATCGGCCACATGCGGCGCAAACGCCATTTAAATATTTTAGGAATATAGGCAAAGAGTACTTCAATACCACCTTGTGCCCAGCGTAATCGCTGCTGCCACAACCCTTTAAAAGTTTCGGGCATATAAATATAGGTGAGCGCTTGAGGGACATACTGCACATCCCAATGATCAAACTGCAAACGCCATGACACATCAATATCTTCGGTAATCATGTCATCACGCCAATAACCAACACGATCCAGAGCAGTTTTTCTAAATCCGGCACAGACACCAGAGACAGTGAAAATGCGACCATAAGTACGTTGTGCCCGCTTAATCAATCCGATAATAGAAGAAAATTCTCCAACCTGGACTTTGCCTAGTATGCTGGAGCGATTGATAATACGCGGGTTACCCGTTACCGCTCCGACACGCGGGAACATGGTTAAGTGGTGCATCATCCAGAGTACACAATGTGGATGCATTAAAGCATCGCCATCAATACAGATCAGGTACTCATAACCACTTACCATTGCCCCTGCACGTAGTGCATACGCTTTACCCTGGTTCTCGGCCAAATGTACTACACGTAATTTTGGATATTTTTCTGCCAGTTCATCCAGAATCTCTCCTGTCTGATCCGAACTGCCATCATTAATCGCAATCACTTCAAATTTTGGATACTGACTTTGCATGGCATAGCGAATGGTCTGCTTGACCTGTTCAGCCTCATTAAAACAGGGAATTAAAATACTACAACCTGCTTCTTTGGGTTCAGGTAATGCTTTCTGATTCAGTTCGCGTTTTATAAAAAACCAGATTCCGCCAGCAATCCACATCCAGGCCATAAACAATGGATAGAAAAAAGCAAAGCCAAAAATGACATCATGTAAACTGATACTATTAATCATTTACGTTCTCCCTGCTGAGCCTGAAAGGGATCACGATAAACGAAAGGATTACTGTTTAAGCTAATCGATGCATAAAGTCTTTGTTGAACCTGCCCGGCATTTTTAAAATTATAATTTTCAAGAGAAATTTTCTGGATACCTTGTCTACGTAAATTCGCAATACTATTAGTAATCCATTGATCTTGTTCTGATTGACCTGCCAGATCAAAACCGATCATCAAACGTTGTTTTTGTACGGAGGTCAATTGCTGAATATTTTTGAGTAACTGGTTATGCTCAGCTTTGCTGGTTTTTTGATCCAAAACCAGATAGATATAGTCTGAATCATCTGCCAGGGTTTCAAATAAGGCCTTCAGCCCCATAGTTTTATGGGTATTTATTTTCAGTACTGCTAAATAGACATTACTGATATTGGCATAGTATTTGGCACGTCGACTCGTATTTTGTTTTAAGTTAATGACTCGCTCAATCTGTTTCTTACATTCAGCCGACCACTGTGTACTCTCTACAGCACAATTTAACTCTTGGCCAGCGTCTATCACCAAGCCTTCCAGATTGCTGTTATATTTGAATATATCTTCAACCAGCTGGACCATATTATAGCCCTGATTCATCATACTGAGCGGTAACTCTGCATAAACACGCTGATACGTACGGGTACGTGCTTGCCATAAAGTACGGTTCAGTAAATCCTGTTGCATTTTTAACTGGCTGTTCGGGAAGTAAGCCACATCGACCGTGCCATTACCATCGAGATCGGCAACAGGTTTCAAGATCAGCTGATTGGTTTTCAGCGCATCTAACTGGTTGAGGAACTGACCGAGTTTTTCATCAGCCTGTTTTATACTGGGCTGCGCAAGATCTTTCAAATTAAACTGAATAAAGCTCTTCTGCTCCAGATAGGGTTGCTTGGTGTGATACAAAAATTCAGACATTGCCTCTTTAATTTCTGCCAGGTTCGGGTTATTCATAATCAAGGCACGCTGATAGGTTTTTACTGAATCAGCCAATGGCGCCATAGTGCCGAGGCTAAAAGACATGCTTAGTCCTGCCTGCTTAGCAATATCTTCTGTTTCTGCTGTTACAGCACCATAGGGCCAGAAAATAGCATGAGTCGGTACTGACAATTCCTGTTCCAGAATGGCTTTAGAACGCTTTAAGTCTTCCAGCACACGCTGCCTATAAGCGAGGTCAGATTCATAACGTGCCTTTGTCAGATCATATATACGTGCAGTTGCAGCAGGCTGCATATTTCTTTGTGGATTCGAAATAACTCCACGATGCAGATTATGTGAATGCGATACAAACTCGACTAAGCCACTATTTTGCATTTCCCGCATCTGGTCCCAATTCATCAGATTATTTGCCCCATAGGACTCTATGGCATCTTTATGCTTGGTACCAATCCAGCTGGTTGGAATAGCAAAAACGGCATGTAATTTATATTGCTTTAATAAAGGAAATACTTGGGTATATCCGCTTAGCGCCCCATCATCGAAGGTCAAAAGTACCGATTTTTCTGGTAATGGAATTTTTTTCTCACGGGCACGGCGGATATCTTCCAAAGAAATAGTTTTCCAGCCTTCACGTTTTAACCAAGCAAAATACTGCGCCAAATATTCAGTACTAATTGCATATTGATCACGATCACCCTGACGTGCTACATCATTCCTGACATCATGAAAAGTGAGTGTTACGAACTGGTTTTCAGGCAGATCCATCGCTTTATTTTCAGCATGACTATATGCCATAAAAAGACTTAAGCATCCTAATAGAGCGAGTGTATTTTTTATTGTTTTCATTAGAATCTCCCTTCAAATCCAAAACTTGCTTCGAGTCTATTTTCATCTTCACCGTCATAAGGGTGTTGCCCATAGGACACCCCATAATTCAGGGACCAAGTTCTGGTGATTTGCCAGAGGTGTTGATACTTCGCCAAATAAATCAGGCCTGAGTCATAATCTTCCTGATCAAATACACCAAGATTTAATGAAAAACGTTGAGTCAACGACTGATCATAACTACGCCAGGTTACCCAATCATGTTCCAGACCTGCTTCTGCACTCCAACTTGAAGATGGATTGAAATAGGAAGTTTCTACATCATCTTTATTCGAGGCCCAAAATCCATACAAGTTCAGATGGGTTAAATGATGTGGAGCCTGGAAAATACGTTGCTTGAAATAGGTACCTAGTTCCTGACGCTCATTTCCGTCATCAATATCAGTAAACTGATAGCTCAATCCAGCCTTTGTAGATTCATGCTGTTGCCAGTTTAAGTCGAAACGATAAGACTGCCCTTCATGTTCATCCTGTATCTGCAATGGAATCTCTGCCTGGCTGTTATAAGCCAGACCATAATTCCAGTGATCACTTAACCAGTGATTCCAGGTTATATTCACACCAAAGCGATCACCCTCGGTCGCTTGTGAAAGTGCTACAGTGGCATACTTACGGTTATCGACCCATTCCAGTCCTACACCGATCCGTTGATCATCTCGCTTACCTTCTTCATACTCTCCACTACGGTACTGATGCTCCACAAAGGCCCGGTAATAATCTGAAAACCATGGGGTATTGAGTCGCGTCCAGCTTTGTTTCTCACGAGAACCATTCAGATTATTGACCAGATCTTGATCATCCGTTTCACTTTTCGCATAAAGACTATTATGTGAAATGGTAAACCGCTCACGATCTTTGAGCTCCTTATGACTACGTACTACCCCGGTATCAGTTCCTGCCCGCTCTAAAAGATCAGTATTGCTACTACGCCATGTCTGCACATCAAAGACAGCTTGTGCATTTTGCATGCTATTAATTCGGGTGGCTTGTGTTGATGGCTCTGTACCATTGAGTAAGGAAACCGTTGCCTGTGCTTGCAAAGGTTTTTCACGCCAACGCTGTATAGTCGCAAGATAATTGATGTAATTACGATTTCCTGGAGATTTATTTACCAGGTCCTGAAAATACAGTTCTGCCTTATCCAGCTGGTTTTTATAACTATAATGAAGACCTCTTAAGATCACATACTCATCCCGGTCCATATGAATCGTACGGTCTACACCTTTAGCCTGACTATAGAAGAAGATTGGTAAGCGCTGATCCATTTCCTTAATTATTTCATCAGCGGCTTTAAATTTTTCTTGTTCAATCAAGCTATAGTACAGACCTGCATAGACGTCATAGTCCACATAGTTCTTTTCTTTAAACAGACTGCGGTACAATATTTCCGCCTGCTTTGGTTTATGGTTGCGCAAATAGCTATCAGCTAGTGCATGTCTGGTATAGGCAGGCATCTGTTCTACCGGCTGATTGATTTTAGCCAGTTGGGCCAAAGCTTCAGCAGAACGTTGCCGTGCACTTAAGGCAAAAATATATTCATAATAAAATCTTTGACGTAACTCGGGATATTGGGCTAGCTCATTTTCATAAGCCTGCATTTCCGAAATCACTTGATCCAGCTCTGTATAGGCAATTTTGCCCTGATCCTTTTCACTTTGTACTTTATAGAAATCAATGGCATTCCGAATATGTTGACTAAACTTGATCAGCTGTACTTCATGTTTGAGACGACTTTGCCCTTTACCCTGCTGCTGTAAATAACGGTTTGCACTGTCATAATCAGCACTGGCTGCCAAAGCCAGCACATACTGTTCCTGCACACTTTCCGAACGACTCATCGATAAAGCGCGAGTTGCGGTATTCAGTGCCTGTATAGGTTGTCTTAATAAGCGATAGGTATAAGCTAATTGTACCAGCTGATCAGTATTCAGCTGTTTCTGGTCAACTTTCCTGATTTGTTGCTCTGCCTGCTCCAACTGACCACTTTCCGCAAGCAACATGCCACGATATAAATCCCATGGAATATCACTTGTGCTGTTTTTCTGAAATTTTGCTGCATATTGTTCAGCCAGCAAAAATTTACCCTGATCACGTAATAACATCACCAGAGGCAGTTGCCCATAGACTGGATATGTTGAAATTTTTAAGTGATTCAGATTGTAATCTTGCTGAATTAGGGGGGAATTATATTGTCGGCTTAACAAAATAAAGTCAGCCAGCAGGTTCATGTTCGCAGGGTCTTTGCGTACCATTTCTGCGAGTATTTTTAAACCTTTTTGGGTATCCCCAGACTTAATTTGCTTGACCACCTGATGCCTTTGCGTGTCTGTAATAGCTGCATATAAAGGATTCAAGCTGATTCCTGTAGCAAGCAACACATAGGCGATTGAGTAATAGTTATTGTTGTTTAGCATTGGCATTTGTCTTGTTATGTATTTTATTTATACAAACATTATAACAAAGTGCGATTTAGCTCACAATTTCATCCTGTCAGACCAAACTATTATGTATTTCTTCTAAAAAAAGCCCTCAATAAGAGGGCTTT
>NZ_DEZM01000063.1:0-8548 GCF_002364825.1 Acinetobacter sp. UBA3132
AAGCCCGGATTTAATACCGGGCTTTTTGTTTATATATTGGCTTACAACCAGGCTTGAGTATCATCAGCCACGGGCGTGCCTTGCGTGATATGCATAATCATAGAATGTGCAATGCTGCCTTTGAATGGAATTTCTGGCAGGGCATCCAGCTTAAAGAATTGTGCATCACTGATTTCTTCTTCCTGCAGTTTGATCTCGCCAGAAGCGTATTCTGCTTTAAAGGCAATCATCAGATTACTTGGGAAGGGCCAAGGCTGGCTGGCCAGATATTGAATATTTTTGACTTTAATTCCGACTTCTTCTTCCGTTTCACGACGGACTGCTTCTTCCAAAGTTTCACCGACTTCGACAAAACCGGCAATCAGTCCATACATCTGGCTGGTTTTATTTCGGGCATTTTTAGCCAGCAAGATTTCATCTTCACCACGGGTAATCACGGTAATCACACAGGGTTGTACGCGTGGATATTGACGGTAATGGCAAGCGGGGCAGACCATAGCATATTCTACGGCATGGGCTTCGGTCGGTGTACCACAATGACTACAGAAACGATGATTGCGACGCCATTCCAGTAGCTGTACAGCGCGACTGGCCTGTTCAAACTGGCGAACATTCCAATATTGCAATAACTGACGGATTGGAACGAGTTGCAGACCTAGAGGAATCGGTTCCTCAGGGAGGAGGTCACGGGCAATCACCTGATCACCCGTACCGAGCTGTATGTCACTTGCTAGCGCTTCCACTTGAGGAAGCTGGAGATTTTCATCGACTAAAAGTTGCTGTTGTTGAAAGATATACGCAAGTGACAATTTAGACATTAGGCTACAGTTTTCAGTTTTTGACTACTGTCCAATGCTACCTTAAACATTGACTGTAATACAGGCTGTTTGCTCTTTAAATTGTCTATGAGCATATCCGCGCTGGCGAGTGGATCAAGCACGCGATTGACGTCATCGGCACTGAGAGCGGTAGCAGATTCAATCCGGCTTTGAATGAAGTCAGCCGTTGTGCTTAGTGCGGCCTGACCATTTTCAGCGTTCAGGAACAGCATTGCACCCGCAATTTCACGGATCTGGTTTGGCAAGCTTTCTAGTGTTTGCAGGTTCTGGTCCTGCAAGTAATTCATTAGGGTGTGGCTGGCAAGTTCGATCAGCGCTTTGGTCTCGCTCAGTAAAGCGGCATGTGCTTCATCCAGACGATCCAGTGAAATATTCATGTTATTTACACGGAGCTGTAAACGGCTAGAGGTATGATGACGTTCTAGTACCCCAATCGAGTTCATAGCAGACAAAATCACATTCATGAGCTGCTGGGCAAAACCTTCATCTTTCAACACTTCAGGTTGACTGAGTGAAGCAGCCTGACGAGTAAGATCATTAGAAGCTTCATTCAGGTTCAAAACCTTGAAGATGTTTGCCATGCTATTCAGCTGAACCTGCAATTCCTGAGTCTTTTCAGGGGTCATGTTGTGATAGTTGTATTCGATGTCATTACGAATCTGTGCCATTTCAGCAGTGACCAGATCACTGATGGTATGCATGGTTTCAAAATCAGGACCATATAAATGACGGCTGAAGACCTGTAATTGGGTATCGGTCAGTGAATCTTCACCGATATTCAGCTTGCTACGGATATGATGAGCAATGTCATCTTCCTGGCTGATACATAAGCTCAGTATATTCGCCAGGTCAGCAATGTTCGCCTTGAAACGGTCTGGGGCATTGAAATACTGTGCCATATTACGCTCAACACTGATCAGGGTGCGTAAACGTGGCTCGTTGATCAGGATCTCATCGATATGGTTGAACGCCACATAGACCAGATTCCAGTACTGTTTGCTTGGGTGCTGCTCAGAAAGACCTGCCAGATAAGTCCCCGCCAGTTTGATCGCTTGTAAGTCCAGATCGCTTTCTTCCTGCTTAAGCAGTTTATTCAGTGATAGTTTGTACAGGCGATGCACATAAGCAGACTTCTCCAGTCCAGGTGCTTGTGGTAGATCAAAATCAGGCGTGATCAGGTCGAGCAGGGACTCAATCTGATGGCCTTCAGTAGTCAGTGGCTTGCCCAGAGCAAGTTCCAGCCGGTTTAAAGTATCCAGTAAAAATTGTGGAATTTTGACTTCACGCAAGCAAATGAACTCGATATAGCGCTTCAGCATGGTCGTCCCTTCACTGAGGGCGATCACTTCTGCCGTGTTTACGTTGGCAGGATTCCCCATGATCTTGCGCATAAGCTCAGCAGAATATTGAGCGACTTTGGCCAGGCTTGGCATATCGATCAGTGCAAGAACTTGTGCGCACTGTTCGAACTGGTTGAGCGCATCATCAATCCCAAAAGGCAAGGTCTGATCTTCTACCAGTGTGCTGACTGCTGATTCAACCAATTTGATCGAATTATCAACCTCATTTTTTATTATCAGTAAAGCCGTAGGGTCAAAATGTATAGAGGTTTGGTAAGACATTGATCTGCACCTTTCCTGAAGTTTTATCTAATAGTTGAGGCCTGCTGCAACTGGCAGGACATCTTTGTATTTACTATAACTGAACTGTTATTTTTTTTAACATAAATTGTTAACTGAATAATGGATTTTATTTTGCGAAAAGGCAAGGCGCGCCATGTTTTTCTTCATATTGTTTGACCCAGTTCTCATGTTTGCTCAATTCTTCATCAGATGGCAAAATTACCGGTAGATCAATTTCAATTTTCACACTGCCTGAGCTGGCATTTTGTTCTTCACTATGTGACAGGGCATCCATATCAAAAGAAACCTGACCACCGGTCATCGCCAGGTAAACATCGGACAGAATTTCTGCATCGAGTAATGCGCCGTGGAAAGTACGGTCACGCTGCGGAATCTCATAACGACGTACCAGGGCATCAAGAGAGTTTTTCTGGCCCGGATGACGTGACTTGGCCATCGCCAGGGTATCCGTGACTTCACAGACTTCTGACAGGGTTTGAAAACCAGCACGCTTGAATTCCATATCCAGGAAGTTCATATCGAAGGTCGCGTTATGCGCGATGATTTCTGCACCTTTCAAGTAATCGAACAGAACTTGAGAAATATCCTCAAATAAAGGCTTGTCTTGCAGGAACTCATCAGTAATGCCGTGGACATTAACTGAATCGCCTACCGGTTTTTTCGGATTGATATAAATATGAATCGAGCTGCCGGTGAGTTTACGATTCACCATTTCAATCGCGCCGACCTCGATAATCCGGTCACCATCCTGATAATAGAAACCGGTGGTCTCTGTATCGAGAATCAGCTGACGAGGACCAGATATATCTAATGTGGCTGGAGTAATCACAATCTGCGGGTGTAGTTGATTCTCCGCTGGAGTTTGTTCAGCAACGACAGGCTGATTGTTTAAGTGAGTTTCCATGGTCACTTCAGTTACATCTTCCATGAGTTCATCCATTTCTTCAGCTTCAGCCAGTTCCAGGCCAAAAGGATCATCCAGTAACCAGTCTTTTTCAGGCTTTTTTATATCTTGTGTTTTTATCTCAGCGCTTGCTGCAAAATGAATTGCTGGAACATGACGGGATTTTTCGCCATTTTTTAAGGCGAGATCCGCACCCAGATTAGCCAGCTGATCGGCCATTTCATTACCCTCATGGCCAGCATGTCCTTTGATCCAGTGCCAGTCAATCTGACGGCCCTGGCAAACTGCATCCAGCTGTTTCCATAAGTCAGGGTTTTTGACATCTTTCCAGTTTTTACGTTTCCAGCCTTCGATCCATTCAGTGATACCTTTTTTGACATAATTGGAATCGGTCCAGATCACCAGCTTGGCATCTTTGGGACAGACAGAAATCCCTTCTATGGCAGCCATCAGTTCCATACGGTTATTGGTGGTCTGAAGCTCGCCGCCATAAATTTTATGCTCATCTGAACCGTTCTGAATATAGGCACCCCAACCCCCTACAGCGATTTCCTTACCATTGCCGCGGCATGCGCCATCCACATACAGTGTGATTGTTTGAGACATAAACCAAATCCGATCAAAAAAGAACAAGCTGAGCGGGATATTGTATAACGCAAATACGTTTGAATAATCCATATCTCCGCGATTTTTTAATTTCTTGTAACATTTAACGTCAAATCGCGGTAAATTATTAGCTTGTGTCGTCGACATGCTTAATTAAAATGGCATATCTAAAAAATAAATTTTATACAAGTTGTTTGGATTTCTTTATGTATAAACCAACCGCATTCATGTGGCAGCCATCGTTACCTTCATTTTTAAAAGTCTCAGTTCTCGGCACTGCGCTTGCATCCTTAGGTTTAACGGGTTGTTCGACGACACAAAGCGCGGCAGGGTCCAAGCATAAACAAACAAGTTCGAATTATTTAGGCGCCGACAGTCTGGATAGTCTGGAAGATCTTTTATCCGCGACTGATATGCGTGCGGTAGAAGGCGACCGACTGTTGGTACTGAAACACGGTGATGTGTGGAAGCGCATGACTGTCGGTTTCAAGATGAATCTGGATGTCTGGAATCCGCGTATTGATGCCCAGCGTGGCTGGTTCGCATCACGTCAGCCATATTTAGAGCGTTTAAGTGCGCGTGCTTCACGTTATTTATATTACACAGTAAAAGAAGCTGAACGCCGTGGTATGCCGACTGAGCTGGCATTGCTTCCAGTGATTGAAAGTTCATACGATCCGGCAGCAACCAGTAGTGCAGCTGCAGCGGGTCTGTGGCAGTTTATTCCAAGTACCGGCCGTATTTATGGTTTAAAACAGACCTCGATGTATGACGGCCGTCGTGATGTGGTAGAGTCGACTCGCGCTGCTTATGAGTTTTTAGGTGCATTATATAATCAGTTCGGTTCATGGGAACTGGCTTTAGCATCCTATAATGCCGGTCCAGGTCGTATTCAGCAGGCGATTAACCGTAATAAGGCTGCTGGTTTGCCAACTGATTACTGGTCACTGAAGTTGCCGCAGGAAACCATGAACTATGTTCCTCGTTTCATGGCAGTAGCACAGATTGTAAAAAGTCCAGCCAAATATGGCGTGAGTCTGCCGCCTATTGCCAACCGTCCGCACTTTCGTGAAGTCAGTGTTGGGGCAGCCAGCCTGAATGAAATTGCTGCGATTACCGGTTTAAGTCGGGCTGAATTGTATCAGTTGAACCCAGGGCATCGTGGAGACAGGATTGATCCGGACAGTCCGCGCCGTATTCTAATTCCAGCTGACCTGAGTCCATCCATTGATGAAAAACTGAAAAAGCTTCAATCCTCTTCTTCAGGTTTATGGGCAAGCTCTACCAGCAGTTTACCGAAGAATAATCAGACGATTACGCCAGTAAAAACCACGCCACCTGAGCTGAATAGCAAAACAATTACGCCAGCTAAACAGACACCGCCTGCAATCACGGCCTCAACCACGACAACTATTAAACCTGCAACGCCTGTAACCACTACTGCAAGCAAAGCGACGTCCCCAGCAACGACCACAGCGATTGTTACTGCCGCTGCAACACCAGCAGCTACAAGTACAGCCAAACCCAACCTGACTGCCCAAAGTAAGACCAGGGTCAGCACACCAAGAGGTTCTTCAGCTTTGGCTGATTTTGCTGCGAAGAGTGAATTACCTATTCCAAGTGCACCGCGTATTCCAGTTGCAGTGACGCCGGTAACACCTGTGCAACCGATTCAGGTTGAACCGCCAATTTCTGCAAAGGAACGTGAACAGATTCAGGCGGCGGTTGTGGCAGAGGAAATTCCAAAGTCTGTAGATGAAATCCTGAAACCGGTGGCGACAGCCGCAGAACAGGCAGAAGTGGTGGAGGAACTGAAAGCACTGGCACCTGCGGGTACCGAAATTGTCGATCCTTATGATGGCAAGATTAAGCTGACCGCGATTCAGACCAGCCTTTCTGTAGCAGAACAGCAGGGTAAAGAACTAACCAAAGGTTTCTCTTATCCAAAAGGCGTAGCGGAAAGTACCAAGGCAGATTCAGTCGAAGCGAAATTGAACCAAGGCAAGAATTACGTTAAAACAGATTCGGAAGTTGTGGTTGTTGCACCAAAAGGCAAGCGCAGTACCTACACGGTTTTACCGGGTGACAACCTGGCTTTGATTGCTGCTAAAAATGGAGTGAACTGGCGGGATGTGGCGAAATGGAACCAGATTGATCCAAATGCCACTTTATATGTCGGTACCACGATCTATCTTTATAATGCCAAACCTGTTCAAGAAGCATCAAAACCTGCTGCAAAACCAGAAAGCTATGTGGTACAAGCCAATGATTCACTCACCGGTGTAGCCAGCCAGTTTGGTTTAACGGTAAAACAGCTGGCTGACTATAATGGTTTGAGCACGACCAGCGGTCTATTTGTCGGTCAAAAATTATCTTTAAAAGAAACTGCTGCTTCTAAAGCGAAAATTGAAGAAACGAAAAAAACGGAAAGCAGCAAAGTTCAGACTAAGACTTATACCGTTCAGCGCGGCGAATATCTGAAACTGATTGCAGACCGTTATGCACTTTCGAATGCAGAACTGGCTGCGTTGACGCCAGGTTTGACTTCAGGCAGCAGCCTGATGGCAGGTCAAAAAATCAATGTACCTGTGAATGAAGCTGAATCTGCAAGCTCAGGCAAGAAAATTGAGCAGAAGTTTGAAAATATTAAAGTGGACCAGACTGCAACTGAAAACTATCAGGTAAAGCGTGGTGAGACGCTGTATAGCATTGCCAATCAGTCCAAACTCAGTGTGGCTGAACTGGCAGCCTTAAATGGATTTGCTGCCAATAGCGGTTTACGTATTGGTCAAACCATCAAGATTCCTGCGGGCAGCACTGTGCCAGAGAATTATACTGTGCAGTCGGGTGATACCCTGACAGGGATTGCGACCAAATATAACCTGAGCATGGATCATCTGGCGAATCTGAACGGTTTATCCCGTAATGCTGGCCTGCGAGTAGGACAACGTCTGAAATTGACCGGAGATGCAGAAGCAGCTCATGAAACTGTGACTGAGCAGGCGGTGAAAGGTGTGAAGTCAGATACCCATATAGTGAAATCAGGTGAAACCCTCAGTTCAATTGCACGCGAGTACAAGTTACAACTGAAATACCTGGCTGAGCTGAATGATTTATCTGTATCGAGTCCATTACGTGTCGGACAGCGTCTGAAGGTTGAGGGTGATCTGCCAGAAAATAAAAAGGTAGATGAGATCAAAGCAGTGACCACGACTGTTTCATCTAAGGCCACAGAAAGCTATACAGTGAAGTCAGGCGAATCACTTAACGCGATTGCCAGTCGTCTGGGAATTACCACCACAGAACTTGCCAGTTTAAATAATCTGCGTGCTAATGCAGGCTTGCGTGTGGGTCAAAGTCTGCAAGTCCCTAAACGTATTATGGAATATAAAATCAAGCGTGGCGACACACTGATCGGTTTAGCCTCACGTTATGGCATGGACAGTAGTACACTGGCAGAAATGAATGACCTGAAACCGAATACTCAACTGCGTATCGGGGATGTGATCAAGGTTCCAAATCTCTAAAGCCGAAATGATACAGGGAGTATCTGAATGCCGTTTGCTGCTGCAAAGCGCCTGATTTATATCTGTGGAATTTCGGTCATTACTCAGGGGGCTTGGGCTGCACTGCAGACCACCCCTTATATCGCCATTCATAGTCAGCCCAAGTATGCCGGGCTGACACATTTACCCTATGCCAATCCTGCAGCGCCCAAAGGTGGTTATCTCAGCCAGTCTGCCAATGGTACCTTTGATAATCTGAATGCCATGAACGGCAAAGGTACAGCAGCAGATGGCGTGGAATACCTGTTTGATACGCTCATGGTCAGTTCCCTGGATGAGCCGGGCGTGATGTATCCCTTGCTGGCTGAAAAAGTCACCTATGATCCAAAAAAAACTGCCTATGTGATTTATCATCTGAATCCCAAAGCACGTTTTAATGATGGTACGCCAGTCACTGCAGAAGATATAAAATTCAGTTTTGATACATACACAACCAAGGGTAATCCAGGCTTGCAGATGTATCTGTCAGATCTGGATAAAACCGAGGTACTATCCAGGTACCAGGTCAAGATGAGCTTTAAGTCGAATAATAATTCGGAAATGCCGTTGATCCTGGCACAGATGCCGATCTATTCCAAAAAGAACTGGCAGGACAAAGACTTTACTCGTATCACTATACAGCCCATTTTGGGTTCAGGACCTTATCTGGTTGAAAGTATTGATGCGGGGCGCAGCATTAGCTATAAACGCAATCCAAATTACTGGGCGAAGGATTTACCTGTTAACCGGGGTAAATATAACTTTGATCGCCTGAAGTTTGTTTATTACCGCAATATGGATGTTGGTTTTGAGGGTTTTAAGTCTGGTCAATATACCGTACATCAGGAATACACCGCACGTAAATGGGTAACGGAATACAATTTTTCAGCCATCAAGGACAAGATGGTGGTGAAATACAACTTCAATCATGAAAACCCGATTCCGACACAAAGCTTTGTATTTAATACCCGTCGTGCACCAATGCAGGATATTCGCTTTCGTCAGGCCTTA
>NZ_DEZM01000061.1:0-10589 GCF_002364825.1 Acinetobacter sp. UBA3132
TTATGGGGAATAAAAAATATACGATCGGTAGCTGGAAGATTTATACAAAATTGTCATTTATTCGTTCGTATATCACATAAAGAATATCGTAATAAGCAAGTTGCAAAATTTGCTATAAAAATGAATCCTCAATCACTAAAAATAGCCTATATTAACCAGACTGAAATAACAAAAAGAGCTTGCAGTGGATTCGCAACAACGCCCGGTTATCTTTGGCAATATTCCTAGACTTCCCGCTAAATGGGCACTGATAATTATCCCTTTCATCCTGTCCTGCCTGATGAGCGGTATTATTTCTTTCATTAATATGCTGCGTACTTTGGGCTGGATTGAAGGTTTTATTTCATTATGGCTGCACAACTGGATGATTTCCTGGGCGTTCGCTTTTCCGATCGTGCTGCTATTGTTGCCATTCGTACGTAAGCTCACTGGCCTGTTGGTGGATATGAGTGGCTCACAACTGCCCAAGTAGATTTATTGATTGCATACAACTCACGCGTTGATTGAGTTGATTTACCTGCCGATTTTGAAAAGCATACAGCTGGCCCGAATGATCAATTTTCAGGACTTTGGCTTGCACTAGAGCAAGCAAGAAGATCTCCAGCTTTTTGAGATTAAGCAGGACAAAAGGATTACCAAGATTGTTCTAGCAGGAACTACACCTGACCTTGTACTGCTTAAAACATGCTTAAGGTTTCCTAGGGTTCTTATCTGGCAAATAGAACTTGGACGATAGCTCAATCCCTGAGATTTGAGTATAAGCTAAGAATCAAAGCACATATTCGACAATGGCCCGGATAATCCCCAGTACCAGGCCGATAAAGGCCCCGACCACCACACCGTTGACCCGGATCATATGCAGATCGCCACCGACCTCATTTTCAATCTTGTCAATCATTTCACGTGAATCCCATTCATGAATCCGTTCACTGATAAAACGGATGACTTTCTCGCTGTATTGATCACTTAAGTCAACTGCCATATTACTCATACGGTTATTCAGTAATTCACGCACTGAACTGTTGGAAATGATATTTTCACCCACTTGCTGAATGGCAATACGTAGATTTTCTGCAATACCGGAATCCGGTTTTTCCAGATCTGCCTTGATCGCATCACAGAGAATCACCACGGCACCACTAATGAAATTCAGTACCTGTGGGCTGTCCAGCAGGGCATCTTTAGCAGAATTTAGACGCTGACTGACATCGCTATCATTGTCAGCCAGTTGCAGCATCAGCTGATGGGCGGACTCTTCAATCTTCAGGCGCCAAGGATGATCCGGATCTGCCAGCATGGCTTCGACGCGCTGAATTACCGAGTCGATACTGCGCTGTTGCACGTCAATCCCGATCCAGCTGGCACCCTTTGCCAATTTCCACACTCCCATTTCCTTAAACAGGGTACGGGTCAGTTCACGGGTCTGCTCCGGATGTGATGTCATCCAGGCATGTGCCAGATCCAGGCCACGTTGCAGAACATCCTGATGAAAGTCATTTTCCAGGACGGCACGTAGCATCTCACTGGCCAGATGATTGATCTGGGTGCTTTTCACCCATTGCACACTATTGCTCTGAATAAAGCCGGAAATCTGTTCCTGACCGACAAATTCAAAGATCCGTGGAGCAGTCTGCTGGATGACCTGAGTCACCTGACGGTTATTCTCCGGATTTGCCAGCCAGCGGCCTGCTGCCAGGCTCAGGTCGGTACTGGCCAGACTACGCTCCACAATCTGTGGAGACAGGAAGTTTTCCTGCACAAAGCGACCCATCGACTCGGCAATACGGGCCTTATTGCGTGGAATGATCTCGGTGTGGTCACGCAGAAATCTGGGAATAGGCAACTTGCCAAAAGGATTGCGGAACAGAACGGTAATTGCGTACCAGTCTGCCATTCCACCTACCACACCCGCTTCTGCAGACAGCATCAGGATATGGATCAACCATACATATTCTGGCAGTAATTTGGCAGCGACCATCAGTGCCAGCCAAGTGACGACAGCCACAATTAAGGCAATGGTGGCAAAACGTTTACTGCGTTGCAGGCTCGGTGAACTGGTCTCTGTCTGCATAAAGACTCCTATTTAGTCGTAGTCACGGGCTGTGGCTGCAGTATCTCACCTGTTGGGCTCAGACCATATTTAGCGCCGAGCGATTGTAGAATCAAGCGAGCATCGAAGGCATCTTTGGGCGCCTGTCCCTGTTTAAAGCATTCAATCGTATAGGCAATCTGTGCTGGCTCTACAGTGACACGATACGGCATGTCATAGAAGGGATCAGGCCAATAAAATGGATGCCGGCGATAATAGCCATAGGGATATGGCATGGGTGTGGGATAGACGATTGCTTCACGCGGAGGTCGTTGGGTACGGTTGCTTGGATCATCCAGCACCCGAAAGAACTGGAAACCATTATGTATAGTCGTCTGGGCCGCCTTGACTAAGGTAATTTCTTCAGCTGTCCCAAAGCTCATGTTTGGACGCGCCTTGAAACTGATCCGGTAAGTCTGGGCATTGAGAGGTGTAGTACTGTACTGGCCGAGCTGGTCAAAGGTCAGTGGTTTGGAAGGGGTCGTTGCACAGCCTGAAAGCAGGGCAGTGCTTGCAAATGCTAAGGCGATGATGGTCTTCTTCATCTTCGTTCTCCTGATGGGGTGATCCAGCGACAGCAGCACCTGAAAATACCTAAAAACTGCTATCCGGCTGGGTCAGGAAACTTAATTCTTCCTCGGTAGATTCACGGCCCAGAATCTGGTTGCGATGTGGGTAGCGTCCAAAGCGTTCGATAATGATTTTATGCTTGATTTCATATTCGAGATTAGACGGATTACCGAGGCGTTGAAATAGTTTGAAGGCATATTCATGAATCAGTCTGGATTCACTGTGCATGAACGGCATATATAAAAAAGCCCGCTGTTCCGGACTGAGCTGCTTGTCCAGATCCAGACTAATGGCTTCCTGTGCCAGAGCTAGAGCCAGGCTATCTTGGGCAAAAGCACGTGCAGTACCCCGAAAAATATTGCGAGAAAACTGGTCCAGAACAATGATTTCTGCCAGACGGCCTTCAGCAGTTTTACGCCAGGACCATAATTCAGCCTGACTTGCCTGTTCCAGAATTTCTGAAAATTGCTCAGTCAAACTTTGGTCGAAATGGTCGCTTTTGGCAAACCAGTTCGGCTGGGTTTCGGCACTAAACCAGAAGTCCAAAATATCTTGATAATTCATAAGGTTTACAATTCGTTAGCATTTATTCGTTAATAAAATCACAAATTTCACATGTCTTATAGAGAAAGTTTGTGTTAAAAATTTGCGGAATTAAAATCAATGATTTGCCTGAAAAGCAGGCAGGGTGTAATGTGCGGATCTAAAATCACGTTATACTCTTATAAAATGATGATTTTATTTTAATAGTTTAGCCCATTAAGCGAGATTGTAATGAGTCAACCTGAATCGACCAGCCAAGCTGTATTACCAACTTGGGTGGATTCGTCGCTCATCAAGGGGATGCTGCGCGGAATTGAGCGAGAAAGCCTGCGTATGCAAGGTAATGGCTTTCTGTCGCAAAGGCCGCATCCTGTAGCACTAGGTTCAGCCCTGACTCATCCGCATATCACCACTGACTATTCTGAAGCCTTGATGGAGTTTATTACTCCGCCAAAAGACAGTATTCGTGGCGCTTTGGATTACCTGATGGATATCCATGCCATCGTACATCGCAAACTGGAAGATGAAGAAAAGCTGTGGCCGATGTCGATGCCATGCATGCTCGACAGCAGCGATGACAGCATTCCACTGGCGCAGTACGGTTCTTCCAATATTGGTTTATTCAAGACACTTTACCGTCGTGGTCTAGGTGTGCGCTATGGTCGCCGTATGCAGACCATTTCGGGCGTACATTATAATCTGTCTTTCCCGGATCATTTCTTCGAAGCGCTACAGGCCAACGAAAGTGATGAATCACTGCGTAACTTAAGCCTGCAGGATTACCGTAGCCACCGTTATATGGGGCTGATCCGTAATTTTATCCGACTGACACCATTGGTGATGTTCCTGGTCGGTGCTAGCCCGGCAGTGTGCCAATGCTTTATGACCGGTCGTGACCATCAGCTGTTGCCACTTACTCGCGGCACCTTATATACCCCATATTCAACTGCATTGCGCATGGGCCGTTTCGGTTATCAGAACTCAGCCCAAAAGCAGCTCGGTATTCATTACAATAACTTGCAGGACTATCTGGAAGGTCTGCAAAAAGCAGTTAAAACACCATATAAACAATTTACCCGTCTGGGCCTTGAAGATGCAACAGGGCAACCCATCCAGATCAATGATCATGTGCTACAGATCGAAAATGAATATTACAGTCTGGTACGTCCAAAGCAGGTGCCAGAAGCCGGTGAAACTCCATCACAGGCACTGGCAAATCGTGGTATTGGCTATGTGGAACTGCGTGCAGTGGATGTCAATCCATACAGCCCGATCGGGATTGATGAACATACCGCAGGCTTCCTGGAAGTAGTTGCACTGTACTGTTTATTGCAGGACAGCCCGGCACTGCTGAGCGATGAGCAGGACATCATCGAAAAGAATCAGGCTGAAGTGGTCAATCGTGGTCGTGCTCCGAATGCGGCTATTCTGGAAAATGGTCAAAAATATCTAATCGAAGACTGGTGTGCAGTTCATCTGGCGCGCATGCAGCCGCTGGCAGAATTATTGGATGCAGCATATGGCAATAATCTTTACACGACAGCCATGAAAACCATGCAAATCCGTGTTGATGAAGTCGATGCGACACTTTCTGCGCTTGTGGTGGGTGATATCCGTAAGCAGGGTGGCATGTGGCATTTCGGCCAGGTGCTGGCACAGCAGCATGCTGCGGTTTATCAAGCGCATCAGCTCAGTAAAAAAACCACTGCATATTTTGATGAGTTAGTACAAAAGTCCTTGCAGCAACAGCAGGAACTCGAGCAAGATAGCAGCATCAGCTTTGCTGAATATCTCGCTCAATTTCGATAAAAAACAAGAGGATAGACCATGAAATGGGGTTACCGCTTCGTGAGTGGTGCGTTATTTGCCGCATCCGTGATGGGGATGGCATTTGCATTATATCTAGAACATGTGCAGGGTCTTGAGCCTTGCCCGTTGTGTATTTTTCAGCGTATTGGCCTGATTGGTCTGGGGATTATTTCTTTCATTGCTTTCTTGCATAATCCGAAAGCAAATGGCATGAAACGCCTGTATGCCTTTTTAGGATCAGTGAGTATTTTGTGGTCCGCAGGTGTGGCAGCACGTCATGTCTGGCTGCAAAACCTGCCGCCGGATAAAGTCCCAAGTTGTGGTCCGGGTCTGGATTACTGGCTGGAAACCTTGCCAATGAAGTCGGTGTTCCAGCAGGTACTTAGCGGTTCAGGTGAATGTGCCAAAGTGGACTGGACTTTTCTGGGGCAGTCTTTACCGGTCTGGTCACTGGTATTTTTCTGTATCTTGTTGCTGGTCAGTTTATGGCAGTTATTCCGTAAATATCAGACGGCGCCAGTCAAATGCCTAAGAGATAAATACTGATGCAAATAAAAGCCCTCATTTGAGGGTTTTTTTTATAGCTGAATCAGGTCAGAGCAATGCCTTCAACACTTTCCAGGTCCATCATATATTCATGGATCTGGTCAAAGACTTTGTCCTCCACACTCGGATAGAACCAGCGCACGATCTGTTCAGCCACTTGTGGGTGAAACCGGATTTCAAAATGGTTCAATCCATAGAAAATTGCTTTATGGGAGTCTGGAACTTTCAACTGAAAACGCGGGTTCGGATGCTCACCGAGTGCACTTTTGACACTGACCAGATAATCCCCAATCACATTGCGGGTGCGGTTATGCCGGTTTTCATATTCAATCGTACCGGCCACCAGATAGGTTTGGATATGTGACGGAATCGGTGCCGGTTTACGGTTATCATCCATCAGGCCAATTCTGACTTCATTATGTTCCCAGTCATCATCCCGAACACTGCCGTGGCGCAGATCCAGAATGCCATTACTGCGGATATTCACCACATGACCAATAATCTTTCCAAACGGGAAGCGTCCCAATTTATCCTGCAGGCTAAAACCAAAGCGCTCTAATGCTGCACCATGATGTGGTGAGCCGAGACAGACCAGATTGTCGACCATATTGACCCATTCATAGACATGCTGTTTGCCATAGAACAGGGCACTACGAGCGACTAATCCGCCCATACTGTGTCCGATCAGATCAATACTGGTAATGCCGGGATTGCGGGTGATCAAGTCATGCAGGGTATTGGCCAGACTACGGCCATTGGCGGAAATGCGGCGTCCGGAGTTATAGTTGAGATATAACATGGTATTGTTATCGCGCTGTGCCAGCAGCTTTTCACCAATGCCTTCATGCTTATGATTGGACCAGGTCAGATGATTCATACATAAGCCATGCACGAATATAGTAATCCGGCCAGTCAGTTCGCCTTGCTGCAATGAAGTATAGTGATCATAAACTACCATCGGCAATGCCATCGGATTTTGATGCTTGAGCAGATAGTCGCCAATGATGCCATTTAGCACACCAACCAGAAAATGCAGGCTCGGCGTCAGCGGCTTGTCATGCAGACGTGGGAATCTGGTAATGATACGGCGTAGTCCAGGGGCAACCATGGTATTGCCATAGTGAAACAACAGGTCATAGGAACGCTGATAGAGCCGGACAATGGCAGGCAGGTTCTGGATTTTTTCTGAATGACGTTCACTTAAACCAAAGAAACTATATAAGATTTCACGCTGGATAGTCTTGATCAGTTCTTGGGCAACATCATTAAACCGCATGGTAACAAGCTGAGCAAGTCCTTCCAGTACATCTGCCTGGGTAGGAGGAGTACGATCCCACTTGCAATAGGTTTCATGCAATGGCGTTAAGCTTGTCATCGGATCCGTTCCTTTCATCAATGCGAATATCTGAGACCTTTCTTTTTAAAGACGTTCGCGGTATAAATTCTTCTGAACTTTGATGTTTCTAATTTTTCTGGGAATATTCTTAAAATACCGAGGAACGTGAAAAACTGCGGTGTTTTTTGTCGGACAATTCACCAAAAACAGATTAGATAACGATGATCCATCTCTCATATATAAAATAGATTTTGATTAAAATATAGGCGTTTTTATTAATAATTGATGAATGTCATTTACTTACACGGCTTTCGAAGCAGCGCTGCCTCGATCAAGGGCCAGCTGCTTCAGCAGTATTGCGAAAAAAATCCACAAATTCAGGTGCATTTGCCAGATCTGAACATGTCACCTGTGGATACTATTCAGCATATGTCAGCGCTGATTGAGTCACTGGACCATGTAAGCTTGGTGGGCAGTAGCCTGGGGGGATTTTATGCGACACATCTGGTCGCCAAGCATAGTGTGCCGGCTGTACTGATCAATCCGGCCATGCGACCATGGCAGCTGTTCCGCGAACTGTTCGATGATGAGCTGCCATTACAGGTGCATCCGAACTGGCGTCTGGATGATTCACATCTTGATCAGCTGGAAGGACTGGCACTGCCAACTGCACAAGATGCAGACAAAATACTGGTACTGTTACAACAAGGCGATGAAGTTTTGGATTATCGTGAAGCACATCGCTATTATAGTGCTGCTCATCCTCCGGCGATGCTGATGACTGAGGCCAATGGCAATCACGGGATGGATGATTTTGCGGAGAAAATTCCGCTGGTGTTACAGTTTTTATTGGACTGCATAAAAAAGGAAACCGAATAACGTGTCTCAATATACGGCTCAATCTCTTGAAGTTCTGTCTGGTCTGGACCCGGTCCGTCGTCGTCCGGGCATGTATACCGATACCACTCGTCCAAACCATCTGGCGCAGGAAGTGATTGACAATGCTGTGGATGAGGCACTGGCTGGACATGCCAACAAAATTAACGTGACAGTCTATAAAGATGGCTCGTTATCAGTCGAAGACAATGGCCGTGGTATGCCGGTGGATATTCACCCGGAATATGGTCAGAGCGGGATTGAAATCATCCTGACTAAACTGCATGCCGGCGGTAAGTTTAGTACCGATAACTATCAGTTCTCTGGTGGTCTACACGGTGTAGGGATCTCGGTGGTAAATGCGTTGTCGACCCGTGTTGAAGTCGCAGTCCAGCGTCAGGGTAACCTGTACAAAATGGCCTTTGAAAATGGTGAGCCAACAGGTCCGCTAGAAGTCCTCGAAGGTAAAGCGCCAAAACGTGCGTCTGGGACTACGGTGCAATTCTGGCCAGAAGCCAAATACTTTGATTCACCAAAATTTGCTTTAAAAGCTTTAAAACATAATCTAAAAGCCAAAGCCGTTTTGGCCGCAGGTTTAGAAATCAATTATATCGATCAGATTAATGACGAAAAGATCACCTGGCAGTTTGAAAATGGTCTAGTCGACTATCTGATGGATGAGCTGGAAGACCGTGAGATCATTCCGGCACCAGCCTTTGTTGCAACGGGTGATGCCGAGCGTGCCAGTGCTGAATTTGCCATCTGCTGGAATGTGGAAGGTGGCGAAAGCATTCAGGAATCCTACGTCAACCTGATTCCAACTGCGCAGGGCGGTACCCATGTCAATGGTCTGCGTTCTGGCGTGACCGATGCGATGCGTGAGTTCTGTGAGCTACGTAATCTGTTGCCGCGTAACATGAAGCTGTCTGCCGAAGATGTCTGGGACGGCGTGAACTATATCCTGTCACTGAAATTCCAGGAACCGCAATTCTCAGGTCAAACCAAAGAACGCCTGTCGAGTCGTGAAGCGGTCGGGGTGGTGCAGAATATTGCTAAAGATGCCTTTGCATTATGGTTGAACCAGAATTCAGATATCGCCATGCAACTGGCTGAAATGGCCATTTCCAAAGCAGGACGCCGTCTGAAAGCGGCCAAGAAAGTTGAACGTAAGAAAATTGTTGCGGGTCCAACTTTGCCGGGGAAACTGTCGGATTGTGTAGGCCATGATCTCGATCAATCTGAATTATTTATTGTGGAAGGTGATTCTGCCGGCGGTTCAGCCAAGCAGGCGCGTGACAAGAATTTCCAGGCGATCATGCCAATTCGAGGTAAGATTCTGAATACCTGGGAGGTCTCTTCTGATGAGGTGCTGGCGTCTCAGGAAGTACATAATATCGCGATTGCCATTGGGGTGGATCCGGGTTCGGATGACCTGTCTGAACTGCGCTATGGCAAGATCTGTATTCTGGCCGATGCCGACTCGGATGGTCTGCATATTGCAACCTTGCTGTGCGCACTGTTTGTGAAACATTTCCCGACGCTAGTCGAAGAAGGCCATCTATATGTCGCAATGCCGCCTTTATTCCGGATTGATGACAACAAAGACGTGCACTATGCTTTGGATGAAGACGAGCTAAATAGCATTCTGAAAAAATGCAAAACCAAGAATCCACAAATTACCCGATTCAAGGGTCTGGGTGAGATGAATGCCAGTCAGCTGCGTGAAACTACGCTTGATCCAAATACCCGCCGTCTGGTACAGCTAGATTTAGATGATGCTCATCATACCGCAGGTTTACTGGATAAATTACTGGCAAAAAAACGTGCCAGTGATCGTAAAGACTGGTTGGAACAGAAAGGTAATCTGGCAGATCTGGTGGTTTAAACTATCAAATTTGAGCAATCAAAAAATCCCGCCAGAGCGGGATTTTTTATGAATAAAGATTAGACATCGCATAAAGAACAGTTAACGCCGCGGCAATTATGTAAAACCGAGCTGCGTGCGCTATTTTTGTTGGTACCGGGTCCTTCTACCAGAGGCCCTGCAAGTTGTTCAGCACCTGAACCCGGACGCCATTTGCTTTTCATATTAATTTGCTGATGACCAGTAATCATCGGTTTAGCTAAAGTCTGCTGTTGGCAATAATTACATTCAATCGTATCGGTCGAGATACGGGCAATTGGAACACGTTGTTCAAAAATTCCCTCGCAATGCTCACAGCGGAAATCATATAACGGCATTTCTGTACTCCTGTAGCATGAAGGCCTCAAATTAAAAAGACGGGTAGCCGAAGGCTTTAGGTTGGATGACTACCCGTTGCGAAGCTAAAACAACAATAAATTGTAAAACTAGCGTTTATGCCCCCAGAATTTGTCATCGTTCAGTGCACCCTGAGGAAGGATGTTCTGCTCGAAGATTGAAGTTGGCAGAGATACGGTACATGCACAGTTTGGAATATCCACGATGCCACCGATACGGCCTTCAACTGGTGCCGCAGTCAGTAACATGTATGCTTGTGAACCGGTAAAGCCAAAGTTTTCAAGGTATTTGATCGCTTTTAAACACGCCTGACGATATGCCACAGTGGCATCCAGATAATGGTTTACGCCATCTTCAACGCTGATGCCTTCAAAGGTCAGCCACTGGTCATAAGCCGGACGGACATTACTTGGCACAAAGATTGGAGAATCGATATTGTACTTTTCCATACCGCCCTTGATCAGGTCGAAGCCGACACGGGTAACACCATCCATTTCGATCGCGCCACAGAAACCGATTTCACCATCTCCTTGCGAGAAGTGCAGATCGCCCATCGAGAA
>NZ_DEZM01000038.1:0-2733 GCF_002364825.1 Acinetobacter sp. UBA3132
ATTGCAATAGACAACTGCATTTTCTGCGGTATGATAAAATTACATTTTTTTAGATATTAAGAGTTTTTAGGAAAGATCATGCACGAGGAATCAGGCCCGTCGTGGGGTATGCGCGGCTTACGCAAATGGCTGGGAACCGCTCCCGAAACTCGCGACGAACTGCTAAAACTAGTACAAGATTCACGTCGATTTCTAGAACCCGATACTGTAGCGATGCTAGAAGGCGTACTCGACCTTCCAGCGACCAAAATTCGTGAAGTGATGACACCACGCACTTCCATGATCAGCTTACAGGAAGATGACCAGCTTCTTGATATTCTGCATGTTTTGGTAGAATCAGCGCATTCACGCTTTCCCGTATTTTCATCAGATCAGCCTGATAATGTGGTGGGCATTTTGCTTGCCAAAGACTTGCTGCCTTTCCTGACCGAACCGACTTCTAAGGTGGATATTCGTGCCTTAATGCGCCAGCCACTGTTCGTACCTGAAAGTGCACGTTCAGATCAGGTTTTGCGTATGTTGAAAAATACCCAGACCCATATTGCAGTCGTAATTGATGAATATGGCTCCACTTCTGGTCTGGTGACATTAGAAGACATTCTGGAAGAGATTGTTGGTGAAATTGAAGATGAACATGATATTGCTGATGAAGAAGCACTGTATATTGTTCCCGACAATGATCCGACCACAGCCAATACCTGGATTGTGCAAGCATTGACTCCAATTGAGCATTTTAACAATATGCTCGATGCCGACTTCTCTGATGATGAAGTAGAAACCATGGGTGGCCTGTTATTGCAGGAAATCGGATTGGTGAGCGATTTAGAAGGTCAGGTGATTGAGCTTGGAAATTGGATCTTTACCATTCTGGAAGCGGATGCCCGTTCTATTCACTCGATTCGGGCTGTGCGCCAATGAGGGCACATTTCGACAAGTTGTTGAAGCAGTCTGAAGGCTCTGAGCAACTTCCACTGATTTATCCACTGCTGCTGTCTTTATTTTCCGGTGCCATCTTCAGTTTTGCGCTGGCGCCGTACCACTATTGGTGGTTAGCCATCCTTTCTCCGGCGCTGCTTTATGCTTGTCTGCGTAAACGCAGTGCCAAACAGGCTTTTGGTATTGGCTGGGCTTATGGCATTGGTTTATGGTTTGTCGGTGCATTCTGGTTGTATACCTCGATCCATGAATATGGTGATACCAGCTCATTCCTTAGTGTCGTGATGATTCTGATCATGGCCTTGGTCATGGGTCTATTTACCGCAGTACAGACCTTTATCTACCGTCGCTTCTTTCCGGAAACCCCTCTGACCTTTGCGCCATTGTGGGTACTGTTTGAATGGGCGAAGACCTGGGTCTTTACAGGTTTCCCATGGCTATTTGCAGGCTATGCCTTTACCGAACGTTTGCTGGATGGCTATGCGCCACTCTTCGGTGTGTTTGGCATATCCTTCGTGGTGATCCTACTAGCTTGTGCTTTGGTTGAGATTCTTAATCGTCGTGTGTTCTGGGCAATCCCCTCCCTGCTGCTCTTGCTGGGTGCTTGGGGAGCTTCGCAACTGACTTTTGTAGAACAGAAAGAAGGCACTAAGCCACTCAGCGTGTCCCTGATTCAGGGTAATATTCCACAAGATTTAAAATGGTTGACTGAATATCAGGTTAAAACCTTGCTGATCTATGCCAATCTGACCAAGACCGAATGGGGTCGTGATTTGATCGTCTGGCCAGAATCTTCGATTCCGATGTTTCAGGCCGATATTCCTGATTTCCTGGATGCGATGAAAGCACAGGCAGAAAAATCTGGAAGCTCCTGGGTTACCGGTATTCCTTATTGGGATCTGAAAGAATCCCAAGCCAAAGGCACACCGAAGTATTACAACAGCATCATGGCCATCGGTGATGAAGCGAGTGGACTGTACAAGAAACAGCGCCTGGTGCCATTTGGTGAATACATCCCACTTTCCGGCGCGCTCAGCTGGGTACTTCCCGCTTTGCAAAATGATCCATCTATGAGCGGTTTTTCTCGTGGGGCAAATGATCAGCAACCGCTAAATATCAAAAATCAGCATCTGGGCTCTGCGATTTGCTATGAAGTCGCTTATCCGAATCTGACCCGTCGCAATGCCAGTCAAAGTGACTTTCTGGTAACGGTATCTAATGATGCCTGGTTTACTGGAACTGCGGGACCGCAGCAACACCTGCAAATGGTGCAAATGCGGGCCAAGGAAAATGGTCGCTGGTTTATCCGTGCGACCAATACCGGTGTAACCGCCTTTATTGATCATAATGGTCATATCGTGAAACGTGCGCCTATGGATCAAGAAGCGGTATTACGCGGTGAGTTGCCAGCAATGCAGGGTGAAACGCTGTATACCAAACTGAGTGACTGGCCTGTACTGATTCTTTCAACCCTGCTGTTATTACTTGGATGGCGTTTCCGCCCACGTAAAGTGGATGTCAGCTTTAAGTCGAGAAGATAATTTCTTAAGTTCCCTGTCCTGAGCTAATTTTAAAGCACTGCTTTTTAAATTAGCGCAAATGAGGGTTAGGGAGAGGTAAATTTTTATCCTCTTCTTAATCCTCTCTCAGAGGGAGAGGAAGTTTTATGCATAATTTTAAAATAAAAAAACCGAGGCTTATGCCCCGGTTTTTTTATTGAGAAAATAATTAAATCTGTACAGCAAGATAGGACATCATACTGGCCAATGATAGCATCGGCAAAAAACGATAGAGCTG
>NZ_DEZM01000038.1:2906-11384 GCF_002364825.1 Acinetobacter sp. UBA3132
ACGCTAGCTTTTAATGCCGACCAGAAGCACAAAGCTAACAGGCTGCTCATCAGACTCAGTGCAAAGAAACCTACCATAATCTGGCTGCTACCTTCCGTGCTTTGCCACAAATACAAAACTGCTTGGCTCACCGGAAGAATACTTAGAACCAAAAAGACAGATTTCAGCATTGTCCAATGAAACTGATTTATTTCATCTCTTATAATTAATGCTTTCATCCCCATCTCCTTTGGCCGAATTTGTGCCATAGAAATCATTATGAGCTTTTTTATGGAAATGAAAAGTCTATATTTATTCATATTTTACGATAATTGTAATCGATAAACATGGGAATACTTCTTATTATGACTATCAAATAGAATGGATTATAAAATTAATTTTAAATTCATGTGTTTAGATTATATTTATGTATTAAGAGTTATTATCACTTCACTTAGTATTGAGATACCCAATTAAATGAAGTGATATATTCCATAAAGAAGAAATTTATAATGATTCTCAATTAAGGCTGATAATAAATATCCGCATCTGTGCCTTCACCGCCAGACTGGCCATCGGCACCAAATGAATAAAGGTCAAATGAACGTCCATCCGTACCAGGAATGACATATTGCAATTCATTATCCCAGCTGTCTTTCGGATAACCGCCTTTGACATAGCCACCCGGTAACCAGTTTTTTGCAGACGCAGGTTTGTTGACTAAAGCATCTAAACCACCTTCCTGCATACTTGGATACTTACCATTATCCAGCTTGTACTGGTCCAGAGACCCGGCCACGCTTTGCAGTTTGATCACCGTAGTATCAACTTTTGCCTTCTCACCACGGCCCATCACGTTAGGTACGATCAGTGCAGCCAATACGCCCAGGATCACAATCACGACCATTACTTCGATCAGGGTAAAACCCGAAGCATGTTTGATACGCGTCATACCTGAGCCTGTTTTTAAAGAATCTGGCTGTTCATTCATCATCTCAGTCCTTTTCACTCCATGTCTCTCATTGCTTAATTTTGAAAATCTGTTTGGGCTTATAATTGGAATTCTACCCACACTTTATTTAAATCATATTATTCATATTCACAATTGGCAGCATCACCGCAATTACGATTACTAACACAATACTTGCCATCAGCACCAGCATAAGAGGTTCCAGCAAAGCCAGTAACGTCGAAATCAGTGTAGTCACTTCACGGTCCTGCATGGTCGATGCCCGGTCCAGCATCCGGTCCAGTTCACCGGAAGCTTCACCACTTCGAATCATTTGTACCATCATCGGTGGGAAATAACCACTACGCTCCAGCTGGGTCGCCAGGTTACCGCCTTCAGTCACCTTTTCTGCTGCCAGATTAACGGCATCACGAATGACCCAGTTATTGCTGACCGCCGCACCAATCTTTAAGGCATCGACCAGCGGCACCCCAGAACGGGTCAAAATGGACAAGGTACTGGCAAAGCGTGCCGCATTAATCCCACGTGATAGTTTGCCAAATAGCGGTAATTTCAAGGTCAGGCGGTCAAAAGCATAATGTCCTGCGGTGGTGCGTAGAAAACGCACCAGCAGGAAAATAGCAACGACACTACCAGCCAACATGAAAGGCCAAGCCATCCGGATAAAGTCACTGGCTTTCATCAACGCGACCGTGATCCATGGCAAAGCATCTTTGCTCTGGTCAAAGGTTTTGACAATGTCTGGAACGACATAGGTCATCAGTCCCATCACAATGGCAAAGGACATCAGCAGCAGAATGATCGGGTAAATCATTGCACCCTGAATTTTTTTCTGCATGGCAAAGCGGTTTTCGGTATAGTCCGCCAGCTGATCCATAATCAGGTCCAGATGTCCGGAACGTTCACCGGCAGCAATGGTTGCAATATACAGTTCCGGAAAGCGGCCGGATTGCTGCAAGCCCTGTGCCAGACTATGCCCTTCCAGCACCTTGGAACGCACCGACATCAGCAGGTTCTGTACATGCACCTTTTCGCTTTGTTTACCGACGGCGCGAATGGCTTCTTCCAGCGGAATACCGGCGGCAACCAGAACAGAGAGTTGCCGGGTCATCAATGCCAGGTCATAAGCTGTAAGGCTTTTTTCAAACCAGCGCGGCCGGTAATGCTTGTCCTTTTGCTCGACTGGATCAACAGACACCGGAATCAAGGCTTTGTCCCGAAGTTGCTGACGGATCTGACGTGCAGAGTCCCCTTCCAGTACGCCTTTTTGCTGCTTACCCGAAGCATCAAGCGCGATAAATTGATATGCTGGCATTGTAATGCTCTAATTTTCCAAAAATTTGCCCCAACGCAGTTGCGTCAGACTATCAAAATCATTCATATTCTTAGATATAAAATATCTGCTCACTCTAACACAACTGCCTTTTTAGCACGACGAAAATTCATCAGGATGCCTCACTTGCCCATCTCAGATCACCCAGCCTCAACCCCTTCAGTTTATCGTGTTCGTGTTGCTGTTCCTGTTCATCTGTTTGACTGTTTTGATTACAGTTTAAGTGCGGCACAATATCAGCAGGCTAAGGTTGGTGCGCGCGTGGCGGTGTCTTTCGGCCGGCAGAATCTGGTTGGGGTCATTATGGAAAAGCTGCCACCAGACACTCCGCTAGATTCCAGTTTTAAACTTAAAGAGATTACTGAATTACTGGATGACCGGGCGCTCATTGATGACAAGGTACTGAATCTGCTGAACTGGTCAGCGCAGTATTACCAGTTCCCGATTGGTGAAGTGATGCAAAGTGCCTTACCAACTTTATTACGTCAAGGTAAGCCCTATAACCTGCTGGCCCGGAACTGGAAACTGTTAGATGACCAGGCAGAAGCCAAGGTACGCCGTTCCGAGCGTCAGCAGGAAGCCTATAAAATTTTAAAATTGCATCCAGTCGGTACCACTGAAACTGTACTGAACCTGGCAGGGATCGAGACAGCCACCCTAAAAGCTTTAGAGAAAAAAGGAATTTGTGAATACGTGCTGGAACCCCAGGATTTCAGCCCGCAGCCTGTTCAACTGGCACAAATGCCGCTTACAGCCAATCCGGAACAGCAACATGCCATTCAGCAGGTGCTGAAATTTAAAAATAAATATCAGGCTTTTTTACTGGATGGTCTGACCGGCAGCGGCAAAACTGAAGTTTATTTGCAGATCATGGAAAAGGTGCTGAAACAGGGAAAACAGGTTTTAGTGCTGGTACCGGAAATTGGCCTGACGCCACAAACCATTAGCCGGTTCCAGTCACGTTTCCATTGTCATATTGCCTTGTTACATTCTGGTTTAAATGACTCGAAACGTCTGCAAGCCTGGCAAGCTGCAGAAACCGGTAAAGCCTCGATTGTGCTGGGTACCCGTTCTGCCATTTATACCCCGATGCCCAATCTAGGATTGATCATCCTGGATGAGGAACATGATCTGTCTTTTAAACAGCAGGAAGGCTTCCGTTATCATGCCCGAGATGTTGCGCTTTATCGCGGGCATTTGCAGCAATGTCCGGTGCTTCTGGGCTCTGCCACACCCAGTATCGATACCTATGCACTGGTTGCCAATGGCAAAATGCAGGTACTGGAACTCAACCAGCGTGCTGGTACAGCCTTAATGCCAAAGATTCATATTCTAGATTTAAAGGTGGCACAGAAACAGCATGGCATCAGCCTGCATCTGATTCAGGAAATACGCAAACGTCTGGAAAAAAAGGAACAGGTACTGGTGTTCCTGAACCGCCGTGGTTATGCACCCGTTTTGATTTGTGACAGCTGTGGCTGGCAGGCACAGTGTCCAAACTGTGATGCCAATTTCACTGTACACCGTCAGCCATATCAACATTTGCATTGTCACCATTGTGGCACCCTGCACCGTATGCCGGATCATTGTCCAAGCTGCAATCATACTGAACTCAAAACACTCGGCATGGGAACCGGCAAGGTCGAAGAGCAATTGAATGAACTCTTTCCCGATCATGAAGTCATTCGGGTAGATCGTGATTCTACCAGTCGGGTCGGTAGCTGGCAGAAAATCTATGACAAGATTCAGAAAAGCGAACCGGCGATTTTGCTCGGTACGCAAATGCTGGCCAAAGGTCACCATTTCCCCTATGTCACACTGGTCGCTATTTTAGATATTGATTCTGGTCTGCTCAGTGTAGACTTCCGTGCCACCGAACGCACTGCCCAACTGATTGTACAGGTGGCTGGTCGTGCCGGTCGTGGCGAGCACAAGGGTGATGTCTATCTACAGACCTTACGTCCTGATCATGCTTTGCTAAATACCTTGGTGACAGATAATTACCGGGCTTTTGCCAAACAGACCTTAGAGCAGCGTAAGATTGCCCGCATGCCACCCTATCGCTATGCAGTGATGATCCGTTGCGAATCACGTGATCAGGCATTAAATACAGAGTTCTTACAGAAACATGCTGCCTTCTTAAGGCAGTATCAGGACCTGCAACTGGAGATCTGGGGACCTATTCCAGCACCAATGGAACGCAAGGCGGGCCGTTACCAATCACATATGGTACTACTGTCTGCAGACCGTCCACATTTGCACTATTATGTCAGGGCATGGTGGCAAGCCATGCTGCAAGACAAACCTTCCTCAATGAAGTTAAGCCTGGATGTCGATCCACAAGAACTGAGCTAGTCCTGCAAGCTGCAATACGGAAATAAGATTTAAGGTTGAACATGTCGATACTGTTGCAAATTACATTAATTCTGGTGGCAGCATTGCTGATCGTGCCAATCACCCGCTATTTGAAACTGCCAGCAGTGCTGGGTTATTTATTGACAGGCCTTGTGCTCGGTTCTGAAACCCTGAATCTCGTTACTGATCCCCAACTTCGTTCGATGCTAATGCAAATCAGTATCCTGTCTCTGCTGTTCTGGGCGGGTTTACAACTACGGCCACAACGCTTCATCCAGATGCCTCATTCTGCCTGGATCTCAACTGCTGCACTGGTCTTGGGGTCAGGCGCTATTCTGAGTTTATGTTCTGCCATTTTTTTACAGCAAAGTCTCATCACCAGTGTCGTCATTGGGCTGGCTGGCAGCCTGTCTGCGATGACACTGAGTATTCAACATCTGATGCGACAGGAGCAGCTCGCGACTTCCCATGGTCAGCTCAGTTATATCAGTTTATTAATTCAAGCCCTGCTGCTAATTCCACTAATTGCCATTATTCCACTATTTTCCGGAATAAGTTCCACTGAACATGGCGTGGCTTATTTTGCTGCCATTATGGCAACCTTTACCGGACTGTTCCTGTGTAACCGCTATTTGATGCAACCCCTGTATCGCTGGATTGCCAGAAGCAGCAGCCATGACCTGCATGCCTCGGTGGCAATTTTTGTAATCCTCGGCTTGTTGGTATTGATGCAAACACTGGGACTAACACTATATTTAGGAGCCTTATTTGCCGGAATTCTGCTGGCAGATTCCGATTTCAGACCACACGTCGAAAATGCCATTCAGCCTTTTCATGGCATATTGATCGGTTTGTGTTTTATCAGTATTGGCCTAGCGATTCAGCTAAGTGATGTCTTGCAGATGCCTGGACTGATCATTGGTGGCGCCGTGCTGATCATATTGAGTAAATTTGTGCTCAGTCTGGCAATTGCCCGTTATTATCAAAATAGCTGGCGTACCAGCACCTTAACCGCAGTTAGCCTGGCCCAAGGCGGTGAGTTTGCTTTTGTGTTACTCACTATTGCAGTTACCCATACCATCTTAGATATCAGCTTGTTATCGCCACTGCTATGTATGTTGGCGCTATCCATGTTAATGACACCAGTGCTCTACTGGTTGCTTGATCAACAAATCTTACCGCGATTAAATCGCTCGCATCATCTGGTCGCAGACTTTGATACCCAGGTAGAGCCTTTAGCCACTACACCGATTTTACTGATTGGTTTTGGTCGCTTTGGGCAAATCGTAGCGCGTGTACTTCATCAGCAAGGTCTGAGCTTTAGTGTGATGGACAATACGGTTGAAGCAAGTGGCCTACTCAAAGATCAAGCTATTCCTTTCTTTCAGGCAGATGCAACTGAAACCACGGCGCTACAACTGGCAGATATTGCTTCCAAAGATCAGGTGATTGTCGCGATTGATGATATTGAGGATTCTTTGCTGGTCGTACGTCATTTGTGCTGGAATTACCCGGATCTGAAATTGTGGGTACGCGCGCGTGATCGCCATCATGCACATTTGCTGCATGAACTGGGTGTAGAAAATGTTTTCCGTGAAACTTATCTTTCTGCTTTAGCACTGACACAGTCATTACTGGCAGCAACCCATCAATCTGTAGAACTCGCTGAGCAGACAATTCTACAGTTCCGTCAGTATGATGAAACTGTATTAAAAGCAGAACAGCAGGCGGAATCTGGTTCTGAGTCATTATATGCTCAACACCACAGCAGCATGGCAGAGTTAAGCTACCTGTTCGAACGGGATCAACATCGTAAAAGTGTAATAAATCCAATACAGAAGCAACAGAATATCAACGGCACAGGAATTGATACCATAACAGATGATCTGTCATAACTTGTGTTTTACAATAGTGTCACCATTAAAGCAGGGTTATGGAGAATTTTATGTCTGATTTACGCCAACGCTTTTTTATTGAGGATAGCCCTGTTCGTGGTGAAGTAGTGCATCTTCAAGAAGCTTTACAAACAATTTTAGCGCAGCGCGACTATGCTCCTGCCGTACAAATCCTTTTGGGCGAAATGCTCAGTGCGACTGCCCTATTGGCAAGTACGTTAAAAATCAAGGGACGCATCAGTCTGCAGATTCAGGCTACTGGCACGTTTAAATGGGCGATGGCGGAATGTAACCATCGTGGTGAAGTGCGTGCCTTGGCTGATTATGAAGAGGATCCTCGTTTTCAGGTGGCAGAAGACAGCAGTACCGTTCTAAAAGCCCTGATCAGTCCTGTACTGTTTATCAATATTGAGCCTGAAGTCGGTGAGCGTTACCAAGGTATCGTACCACTGGATAAACATAATCTGGCGGGATGCCTGATGCAGTATTATGATCTGTCTGCGCAGATTCCAACCCGTATTGTGCTGGCAAGTGACCAGAAGCGTTCAGGTGGCTTGCTGATCCAGCTTCTACCACGTAATAGTGAAGAAGAACAACGCTATGTGGATGAAGATTTGTGGCCACGCGTGACCATGTTGACTGAAACCTTGAAAGCAGAAGAACTAGTTAGCCTGGATACCAATGAAATCCTCTATCGTTTATATAACGAAGAACAAGTTCGTTTGCCTGAAGCAGAACAGCTGAAATTCGGTTGTACCTGTTCTAAAGAACGCTGTGCCATTGCCTTGCAGCAGATCGGGGTTGAATCTGTTCGTGAAACTTTAGAATTCCAGAATCCAATTGAAATGGATTGTCAGTTCTGTAACAGCCAATACACCTTTACTGCTGAAGAAGCTTTAGGTCTGTTCGGTGAGCACCTTAGTTAATTACAGGTATCTTTGTTAATAAAAGCACTCAATAGGAGTGCTTTTATTTTTATAAATCCAGAGTTTTCTTTTCCATGAAGAATAAATATTTTTAATTTCAAACTTACCATATCCTTCAGCTCTACACGGCTATATGGAAATACCAATACTTGGCCCCACTCTATTCTTAATGAATATAAACTCAATCCCCTATTAATTAACCCTGACTTCCAAAGCTGTCTGAGCTAATTATTTAACCAGCTTTCAGCCTCTTTCCCTTTTTAATGTGCTAATCCATCAAATACTCATCACGTCCCACATTTCTCGATTAATGTGATTTTTCATCAATTTAGGTTTTAATTTTTCTTGGAGATATTTGATTATTCACTGGTAATTAGTAGATTTTTCACGCTATATTAATTCCATAATATTTTTATGCCTTTAAGATTTTAGAAGCATTTTTAATACTTGGGGAATGTGTGATGATGAAATTTAAACTGTTCTGTTCCATGATTGTTGCAGCAGCAAGCATGATTAGCCTGTCAGTATCTGCCAACAATGATCCACTGCTTGGACAATGGAAAACCATTGATGACCGTACCGGTTATTCTCTGGTAGATGTCATCATCAGCAAGGATGCTAAAGATCGCTATATGGCCAAAATTGTAAATGTACGTGAGGTTCCGAGGGCGGTTCCACAACAAAACTGTACCCAATGCACTGGCTCTCTCAAAGATCAGCCTCTGGTTGGACTGACCATGCTTAAGGGTCTGAGCAGTCATCCAGAAAATACCAACGAATTTATTAATGGCACCCTGCTCGACCCCATCTCGGGAAAACTATATCAGGCACGTGCACGTCTGAAAAATAATGGCCGACATCTGGCAATTCATAGCCGAACTGAAGGATTTCCAGTCGGGCGTAATATGACCTGGATCAAAAATTGAAAATTGCGTTGTCCAAGTTATGCGATATGACTTGGACAAGCTTCAAACATTTTCGATAAAACATGATTCTTTGTTCATTTAAACCGTATTAAAA
>NZ_DEZM01000034.1:0-3862 GCF_002364825.1 Acinetobacter sp. UBA3132
CCAAACTATCGCGTTGGCTAATTTCCTTTCTGCACTCATTCGAAAAAAGCCGTCATAGCAATGACGGCTTTTTTATTTTGGTGTAAAGTGTTGCTCATTGTAAAAATGGATGGTGTAATTCATCCACTAAGAAGAGAGACAACAATGAGTTATTTTGGTACCGATGGTATTCGTGGCAAGTTTGGCGTATTGCCGATTACCCCTGAATTTGCACTTAAATTAGGCTTTGCAGCAGGGAAGGTACTCAAGCGACATAGCAAGAAAAATAAACCGCTGGTGGTGATGGGGAAAGATACCCGTTTATCAGGCTATATTTTGGAATCTGCCTTGCAGGCGGGCCTTAATGCGGCAGGTGTTTATGTACATTTACTGGGTCCATTACCGACTCCTGCAATTGCCCATTTGACCCGTGCACTGCATGCCAGTCTGGGTATTGTTATTTCAGCTTCTCATAATCCGTATTTTGATAACGGGATTAAATTTTTCTCTAGTGAAGGCAAGAAACTACCGGATGCCTTACAAGATGAAATTAATCAGGAGCTCGAAAAAGAAATAAGTATTGAAGATACGGCGAACCTGGGTAAAAGTTTCCGTGTCAAAGATGCTAATGGTCGTTATATCGAATTCTGTAAATCGACTTTCCCATATCATTTAGATCTGAATGATTTAACGATTGTAGTGGATTGTGCCAATGGGGCAGCCTATAACGTGGGTCCTGCAGTGTTCCGTGAATTGGGCGCAAAAGTTATTGCAATGTTTGATGATCCTGATGGTCTCAATATCAATAAAGACTGTGGCTCAACACATCCTGAGAATCTGCAAAAAGCAGTCGTTGAATATCAGGCTGATCTTGGGATTGCCTTTGATGGAGATGCTGACCGTGTCATTATGGTCGACAAAAACGGTGAGCAGATTACTGGTGACCATATTCTGTATATCCTTGCGACTCAGGCCAAAAATAAGCCAGCAGGAATTGTAGGCACACTCATGAGTAATATGGCGCTGGAACTGGCTCTAGAAAAAGCCCAAGTCCCATTCTTGCGTGCCAAGGTGGGTGACCGTTATGTATTACAAGGTCTGGAGCAAAAGGGCTGGGTCACTGGCGGTGAGCCATCCGGTCATATCCTGACATTAGACAAGAGCACCACGGGTGATGCCATTATTGCTGCGCTACAAGTATTGACAGTGATGGTCGAGCAGAAGAAAGCCCTGCATGAACTGGTAGCTGATTTCCGCTTGTTACCGAACGTATTGGTCAATGTACGTCTGGATGCCATGTTTGATCCGTACGCCGTCCCTGCGCTTGCTGCTGAATTTGAAAAAGCAGAACAACAGCTGAAAGGCCGTGGCCGCTTGCTGATTCGTAAGTCAGGTACTGAGCCGGTTATTCGTGTTATGGTGGAAGGCGAAGACCTGGATGAAGTCACTACACTGGCCCATTCATTGGCAGATGCTATACGTGCCAATGCTGCCTAAACTTGCTGACTGATTATAGAGAGATGGAATGACTGATTTAATTAAAGATCTGAGTGAACTACGCCTGAATTATCAGAAAGGCGAGCTGCTTGAGGATCAGGTTAAACTGGATCCACATGAACAGTTTTTGCTCTGGTTTAACCATGCCCTGGCAGCGCAATTGCATGAGCCTTATGCCATGTCACTGGCTACGGCAAATGCGCAAGGTCGTCCGCATGTACGCACAGTCTTGCTGCGTGGGGCGACTCCAGATGGCTATGCTTTCTATACCAATTATGATAGCCAGAAAGGGATGGATCTTGAGGTAAATCCTTATGCTGAGCTGCTATTTTACTGGCAGGAGCAGGAACGACAAATCCGTGTTTCTGGGCGTGTAGTTAAAATCTCTGAAGAAGAATCCACAGATTATTATCATAAGCGTCCACGTGACAGTCAGATTGCTGCGCATGTCAGTACGCCCCAGAGTGGTGTGATTGCCAGTCGTGATGAGCTGCAGCAGCGTTTCTGGGACTATCATGATACGATGGCGAACCAGGAACAGCTTGATAAGCCAGAATTCTGGGGTGGTTACCGTTTAGTACCTGATTATTATGAATTCTGGCAAGGACGTCCAAATCGTTTGCATGATCGTCTGAGTTATACCAAGAATGACGATGCCTGGACATTGCAGCGACTGATGCCATAAATGCCAAAACTTGAAATCAAGCAGCGCCCTTTACTGACCCGTCCTGAATCTTTTCAGGACGTACCCTCTTTTATTGCACAGATTCTGGCACGCCGTGGAGTGGAATCGCAGCAGGAGCTGGAGCTGAAACTCAAGCATCTGTTGGCACCGAGCATGAAAGGCTTGCCGGAAGCCATTCAGCTGATCGATGCAGCGATTGATGCAGGTCAGAAAATCGTGATTGTCGGTGATTATGATGCCGATGGTGCCACCAGTACCGCATTAATGCTGCTGGCACTGCGTGATATGGGAGCGGATGTTGATTATCTGGTCCCCGACCGTTTTAAATATGGCTATGGCTTAACGCCGGCAATTGCTGATCTGGCATTTGCCAGTTTTACCCCTGATCTACTCATTACTGTGGATAATGGTATTTCCAGTCATGACGGGGTGAAACAGGCACAAGATCATGGTATGCAGGTGATTATCACTGATCACCATCTTACCACCAAACCGACACCTGCTGCTGAAGCGGTGGTCAATCCAAATCAGCTGGGTTGTGATTTTCCAAGCAAGGCATTGGCCGGGGTCGGGGTGGCTTTTTATGTATTGGCCAATCTGTCCACCTATCGCAAGAAACTTGGAAAATCCACTAGCTCAATTATTAACTATCTTGATCTGGTGGCACTGGGAACGTATGCAGATGTAGCTAGCCTGGACTATAACAACCGCATTCTGGTTGATGCTGGACTGAAACGGATACAGCAGCACTTATGCCGTCCAGGGATTAGTGCACTGCTGGAAATCGCAGGGCGGGATGCAGCAACGTTAAAAGCCCAAGATCTCGGTTTTGTACTCGGTCCGCGCATTAATGCGGCTGGACGTATGGAAACCATGGATATCGGGATTGAATGTCTGCTCGCTAAAGATCTGGCAACTGCTTATCCACTCGCAGAACAGCTGAATCAGCTCAATGTCGAGCGCCGTCAGGTCGAAGGCAAGATCAAGCAGGAGGCGCTGGCTGAACTGGAAAAAATCCAGCTGGATGAAATGGAGCTGCCGGCTGCCCTGATCATGTTTGAACAGCATTGGCATCAAGGCGTGATTGGAATTGTCGCTGGACGTTTAAAAGAACAGTTTCATCGTCCAAGTATTGTTTTTGCTGCAGATGCAGATGGCATTCATATCAAGGGTTCTGCACGTTCAATTGAGGGGATTCATATCCGTGATGCGATTGAGCGGGTGGCTGAACAAAATCCACATATTGTCAGTCACTTTGGTGGGCATGCAGCAGCAGCAGGACTGACCATTAAAAAAGTACATTTTGCTGAATTTAAGCAGACCTTTGAACAGTTAATTGGCAGTATGGATGAAAGTCTGTTTACTGCAACGTTATGGACTGATGGGGAGCTGCCAGCCTCTGCATTTCAGATTGATACAGTAGATCTTCTGCATAATCTGAGCCCATGGGGACAAAAGTTTCCACAACCCATATTTGAAGGCATATTTAAAGTATTGGATTATCGCTGGCTTAAAGAGGTACATCTGAAGCTGCGAGTGGCGCTGGAAAATGGACAGGTGGTGGATGCGATTGCTTTTAATGCAGCCAGTAAATATCAGTTCGATCCAATGCAGGACAGTGTACGTCTGGTTTATGAACTGGACAAAAATATCTTTAATGGCAATGTCAGTTTGCAGATGCGGATTGCACATCTGGAACAG
>NZ_DEZM01000214.1:0-7979 GCF_002364825.1 Acinetobacter sp. UBA3132
TTTCATTAATTAGCCTCAATAAAAAAAACGATGCGGATGCATCGTTTTTTTTATAATCTAAAGACACCTTTTTTATAAGGAATCCAGGTCTTCTTTATGCTCTTCAACAGCCTTAAAGCGAGATTTCTTCTTATAACGTTGAGCTGGCCAGCTCATGGTAAAGCGTGCACCACCCAGCTTAGGACTTTGATCTACTTCAACCTTGCCACCAAACCAGAAGGCAATCCGGCTAACAATCGACAAACCCAGGCCATAACCACCAGATGCACGGGTACGGCTGTCATCCAGACGCGAGAAGGCTTCAAAGACGCGAGCACGATCTTCTTCCGGAATCCCCGCACCATCATCTTCTACACAGATATAAGCCTGTTGATTGGCATCAATACCACCGCTAATCATGATTCTTTCATCACAATAGCGCACAGCATTCCCGACCAGATTTTGTACCACACGATGCAGATAACGACGCTCGGCCTCAACCTCGATATCCATCGGCACCTGATGCAGTTCGATTTTCTTGCCAGTTTTTAGCGCTTCAGTTTCAGCTACAACCTGATCCAGCACTTCATGCAGATTAATCTTCTCGAAATCAAGGGAAGGTGTACCCTGCTCCAGTTTGGCATAGGTCATGATCTCATCAATCAGCTTGTTCAAGGCCTCGATGTCTTTATCGATCTGTTCCATCTGTTGCAGACGATATTCATAATCATCTTCATCCGCCAGCATTTCCATGGCAAAACGGATCCGTGCAACAGGTGTCCGCAGTTCATGTGAAACTGCACGCATCAACTCACGCTGGGCTTCGATCAGACGCTGAATATGATCTGACATGGCGTTATAGCTGGATGCCAATAATGCCATTTCATCCTTACCATCTATCGCCAGTCGTACTGACATGTTACCGGACTTCATCTTGTTCAAGGCATAGCTAACTTCACGCAGCTTACGTTGCATCGGCACCAGCAAACCATATACCCCCAGACTCAGCACAAACATACTCAGCAAGGTAATCCCGGCTGCCAACTGGAATGGCATCCAGTTAAACAAAGGCACAGGCCCCATCACCAGTACTTCAGACACCGAGCTTGGAATCGGAGAAACAATTGAAATAGTGGTACCGCGAATCGTGGCACTATCACGATAGAGAATAATGCTGTGATCTAGACGTAGACGGCCAATCTGTTCTGAATCGAGCGGCAGACTTTGCACATCCTGAATACTGATTGGATAAGAAAAATACTTCTGGATCTTTTCCAGATATTCTTTTTCCTGACCTGGGTAATAAACCAGATAGTCCAGAATAAATACCGGCAGCGCCTTCATCTGGCGCTCGGTAATATTGTCTGCTTTTATATATAGAAAATGCTTTGGATCATCACGCAATCCAATGACCACATAAGCCACTGAGGTTTGTGCATCCCAACGCACTACCGCCTTACGGTCTTCAATACGACGTTTCTCTGCACGGGTCAGATCAACTTTTTCAGCTTCTACATAATAGATCGGAAGCTCCAGTAAATCTGAAGCATCCGAAATCCAGTCCAGTTTCTGCTGCATATTCGGCTGGCGTGCTACCCCTTCACTCATGATATAGGCCATACCATCAGTCAAGGACTCACGATATACCTGCGCCCGCTGGTAGTTAATAATCTGCACCAACAGATAGCCGAACAGGGTCACCAGGAGTACCAGAATGACAAGTCCTGCATAAATACGCAAAAATATATTGTGTTTGAACACTTATAAGCTTTCCCGCTTATTCAGCTTAGGAATGGCATGTATTTACATGCCATTGGTTTCCTTAACGAACAGATAACCTTTACTACGAACTGTTTTAATACGTTTAGGGTTTTCTGGATCGTCCCCAATTTTCGGACGGATGCGCGAAATACGAACATCAATTGAACGGTCCTGGCCATCATATTCAATCCCACGAAGACGCTCGAAAATATCTTCACGCGAAAGAATACGGCCTGCATTTGATGCAAGCAACCACAACAGATCATATTCTGCACTGGTAAAGTCTACCAATTCACCATTCAAGGTCACAGAACGGCCACCATTATCGATCACAAGATCGTCAAATTCAATACGTTGAGCCACTTCATCTTCAGGCACTTTATCAGTACGACGCAACAAGGCACGAATACGTGCCAGTAGCACACGCGGCTGAACCGGTTTAGCGACATAGTCGTCCGCACCCATTTCCAAACCCAATACCTGATCCATATCTTCAGTACGTGCAGTCAGCATCAAAATCGGTTGATGATAATGTGGACGAACTTCACGACAGATGGTCAATCCATCCGCACCTGGCAACATAACATCTAAAACTACCATGTCTGGCTGCTCGGCGATAATGCGGCGAATCGCACGATTACCGTCGGGCTCTACCCCTACCTCAAGTCCGTTACGAATAAGATATTCTTGAGTTAAACGAGCAAGACGCTCATCATCTTCAACGATTAGAATTTTGGGTAACTTTTCTTCTTGGCTCATATATTGTGCACCTTTATTCGATGGACGTATCCTTTTGAAATCTGATAGATACGGTGGATATAGCAAGCAATATACACACGTTTACATTGTAAACAAGATAGCGTTCACCAAACTGATACATCAAAGTAGCATTTTGTAATATTTTTTTGCAGATATTTCTGTTAGCGACATTTTTTATACAAAACATCGAACAAATCTAGGCTAGGCAACCGTCTATCTGAATAAAAAATGCCCCTCAATTTGCTCAAAAAGAGTTATCCACAATGTTATCTATAAGTACTTCTTGCCAGCTTTGTTATGCTATGCCTTGCCGAATAAGGCTTGCACCAAGATGATAAAAAAAAGGATTTTTTTAATAAAGTTTCTCAGGTTGTTTCACTAAAATATTTATTAAAATGTCAATATTGATCTACCCTAAATTTTCCCGTATCTTGTGTTCAATTAATTTTTAAACCACTAGGTATTGTGTTTATTCCTCAAACACTGTGGCATAAAAATTGCCCAGTTCAAACGGTCCATAAACATAAAAATAGATGACAATGGAGCTATGCTAAAATGAGCGTAATTACTTCAACTCCTGGTCAACTTCAGGTGATTAAACGCACCGGCGATGTTGCCACTTTTGATGCAGAAAAAATTTCTGTCGCAATTGGTAAGGCTTTTTTGGCTGTTGAAGGCCAACAAAGTGCTGACTCGAGCCGTATCCACGATCGTATTGAGCAGCTGACGGAAATGGTCATGAACACTTTCAAACGTCGCTTGCCTTCTGGTGGGACGATTCACATTGAAGAAATCCAGGATCAGGTTGAACTTGCGCTTATGCGTACCGGCGAACAGAAAGTTGCGCGTGCCTATGTCATCTATCGCGAACAACGTTCTGACGCTCGTAAGCAGCTGGGTGCCAACCATCACCCTACCCTGCAAGTCACTGATGCAGCGGGTAAGCTCAAACCGCTTGACCTGAGCCAACTGACGGAAACTGTTGCTAAAGCTGCTGAAGACCTTGAAGGAATCGACGTTCAGGCAATTGTCGATGAGACCGTAAAAAACCTGTATAACGGCGTAAAAGAGTCAGACATCTCTACAACCATGATGATGGCGACCCGTACCCGTATCGAACAAGAACCAAACTATACTTATGTAACTGCTCGTCTATTACGTAATGACCTGGTAGCCACCGGTTTAGAGTTTTTGGGTCTTCCAACAGACACCAATGAAGGCGATGCGCTGGAAACTTACCTGAAAAAAGGGATTGAGCTAGAACTTCTTTCACCTGAATTATTAAACTTTGACTTAGCTAAACTTGCGACAGCGATTCAACCAGAACGCTCTAACCAGTTTACTTATCTAGGTCTGCAAACATTATTTGACCGTTATTTCATCCACTCGGATGGCGTACGTTTCGAATTGCCGCAATTATTCTTTATGCGTGTTTCAATGGGTCTGGCCCTGAACGAAGAAAACCGTGAAGAGCGTGCAATCGAGTTCTATAACCTGTTATCTAGCTTCGACTACATGGCATCTACGCCGACCCTGTTTAACTCAGGTACCTTACGTCCACAGTTGTCTAGCTGCTACTTGACTACAATTGATGATGACCTGTTTGACATCTATGGCGCAATGCGTGATAACGCAATGCTGTCTAAATGGGCAGGCGGTTTAGGGAATGACTGGACACCAGTTCGTGCCCTGAACTCATACATCAAAGGTACAAATGGTAAATCACAAGGTGTGGTTCCGTTCCTGAAAGTAGCGAACGATACAGCTGTTGCAGTAAACCAAGGTGGTAAGCGTAAAGGTGCAGTATGTGCATATCTTGAAACTTGGCACCTGGACATCGAAGAATTCCTGGAACTGCGTAAGAACACTGGTGATGACCGTCGTCGTACCCACGATATGAACACTGCGAACTGGGTTCCTGACCTGTTCATGCAACGTGTATTCGAAGATGCAGAATGGACACTGTTCACACCTTCTGAAACGCCTGATCTACATGACTTAACAGGCGCAGAATTCGCTGAGCGTTATGCTTACTACGAAAGCATTGCCAAAGAAACAAACATGCTGCACAAGAAAATCCGTGCAAAAGATTTGTGGCGCAAAATGCTGTCGATGCTGTTTGAAACTGGTCACCCGTGGATCACATTCAAAGACGTATGTAACCTGCGTTCACCACAGCAACACGTAGGCGTGGTTCACTCTTCTAACCTATGTACAGAAATTACGCTGAACACCAGCAAAGAAGAAATCGCGGTATGTAACCTGGGTTCGATCAACCTGGTACAACACGTTCAAGGCGGTGTACTTGATCGTGAAAAACTAGCACGTACAGTTAAAACTGCGGTTCGTATGCTGGACAACGTGATTGACATCAACTACTACGCTGTTCCTCAAGCACGTAATTCAAACCTGAAACACCGTCCAGTTGGTATGGGTATCATGGGCTTCCAGGATGCGCTATACGAAATGAACCTTGCTTATGGTTCTGATGCTGCGGTTGAGTTTGCTGATGAATCAATGGAAGTGATTTCTTACTACGCGATTTCAACTTCAAGTGATCTTGCTGTTGAACGTGGTACGTATGAAACATTCAAAGGTTCATTGTGGGATCAAGGTATTTTACCAATCGACTCACTTGACCTGGTTGCGAAAACTCGTCCAGAACGCATGTTCGAAGTAGACCGCACTCAACGTCTGGACTGGGACACTTTACGTGCCAAAGTTCAAAAAGACGGTATGCGTAACTCGAACGTAATGGCAATTGCGCCAACTGCAACGATTTCAAACATCTGTGGCGTGTCCCAGTCTATCGAGCCAACCTTCCAGAACCTGTATGTGAAATCGAACCTGTCTGGTGAATTCACCGTGATTAACCCATACCTGGTACGTGCGTTGAAAGAACGTGGTCTTTGGGATGCAGTCATGGTCAACGACCTGAAACATTTCGAAGGTTCTGTGCAGAAGATTTCCCGTATTCCTGAAGAGCTAAAAGCGATCTTCGCGACTGCGTTTGAAGTTGAAACTCGCTGGATCGTAGATGCTGCTTCACGTCGTCAAAAATGGATCGACCAGGCTCAGTCTCTGAACCTTTACATCGCTGGTGCAAACGGTAAGAAACTGGACATCACTTACAAGATGGCTTGGTTACGTGGTCTTAAGACAACTTATTACCTACGTGCATTGGGTGCGACTTCTGCTGAGAAATCAACGATTAATACTGGCGCACTAAATGCTGTTAAAGCGACTGCAACTGTAGCGCCTGTTGCGGCAGTCGCTCCAGCAGTTGAAGCAAAACCTGAAGTTCCTGCTGAGGAAGAAGGTTTTGCAAATGCAGCACCAGTACCAATGGCATGTTCAATTGACAACCCTGATTGTGAGGCTTGTCAGTAAGCTTCGCTTGACCTCCCCTAACCCCTCCTAAAAGGAGGGGGATCACAGCTCAGTCATCTAACATGTAAAAGTCCCTCTTTAAAAAAGGGGGATTTAGGGGGATTAAAAATTTAGGCAATAAAAAAGCCCTCTAGCGTCCGCGAAAACTAACTAGAAGGCTTTCAATCTCGAAGTGATATCAAGATGATCACGACGAGGCTGGCATATGTGAATGCGTGAGCGATTCTATCATTGAATTAGTTTATGAGCCAGTAAGAGTCATCTTGATTTTGTATCAAGGAGTACTGAGCATGGCTAATAATCAAAAAGCAGCTCGAAGTGCTATCACTGGTCAATACGTTACTTTGGAATATGCTAAAAAGCACCCAAAGACCACGATTGTTGAAACAGTGAAGCCGGCAAAATCATCTAAAAAATGATTTAAACGTGAATCCTAGTTTCGGCTAGGATTCACAAACTAAAAGTAAAAGGAAACCACCATGCCGCATATGACTCACAATTACCTGTTAGGACTTGTGGCACTGGTCGTTTCCTTTGTACTTACTTTTTATTTGCCAATTGCCTATTTCTGGTTAAAGGCTCATAAATCGCGCAAGCAAAATAAGTAGTGGGGATTTTTGCTCTTCCGTACAAAAGCAGAGCAGTCATCGACAAAACTTAATTTTGCTTACATAAATTGAGCGTATAGTAGGACATTTCAGCGAGGCTGAATGTCTAATAAAAGATATAAGCATCGAAGAGAGAACTGATATGTCTATCTTAAGTTGGGACGATTTCGAAGATGATTCGCAAAAACCAGCTGCACAAACACAGCAGCCTGCGCCCGTCGAGCCGCAAAAAGCGTCTAATTCACAGGTGGTACCTGATGCAAGCAACACATCGTCGGATGTGGCAGCTGCACAACCCCTTAGAGCCACTCAAAACCGAGGATCAAATCCAACCGATTCGCTGGCAAGAGCATCTGCTTCCCTAGAACAGCTTGATGTTGCTCCAGGTCTGGAAGAGCTTGAAATGGGTGCGCAGCGTGTACAGGTTGACGACAAGGCAATGATTAACTGTCGTGCGGACTTGAACCAGCTTGTTCCATTCAAATACGAATGGGCTTGGCAGAAATATCTGGACGGTTGTGCAAACCACTGGATGCCGCAAGAAGTGAATATGAACCACGACATCGCGCTATGGAAGTCTGAAAATGGCTTGACTGAAGATGAACGTACCATCGTGATGCGTTCACTTGGTTTCTTCTCGACTGCGGATTCACTAGTTGCAAACAACCTGGTACTGGCGATTTACCGTCACATTACCAACCCTGAATGCCGTCAATATATCCTGCGTCAGGCATTTGAAGAAGCGATTCACACGCATGCGTACCAATACTGTATCGAATCTTTAGGTATGGATGAAGGCGAAGTCTTCAACATGTACCGCGAAGTACCGTCAGTTGCACGTAAAGCTGCGTGGGGCTTGAAATATACGCAACAGTTAAGCGATCCAACATTTAAAACTGGAACGCCTGAAAACGACCAGATTTTGCTTCGCAACCTGATCGCGTTCTACTGTGTACTTGAAGGGATCTTCTTCTACTGCGGTTTCAGCCAGATTCTTTCGATGGGTCGTCGTAACAAGATGAATGGTGTTGCCGAGCAATTCCAGTACATCCTGCGTGATGAATCAATGCACCTGAACTTCGGTATCGATATGATCAACCAGATCAAGATCGAAAACCCGGGTTTATGGACCACTAAGTTCCAGGAAGAAATCATCCAGATGATTCTTGAAGGTACCATGCTGGAAATCGAATACGCACGTGACACGATGCCACGCGGTGTATTAGGTATGAATGCTGGCATGATGGAAGAATACCTAAAGTTCATTGCGAACCGTCGTCTGGCGCAGTTAGGTCTGCCTGAACAGTTTGCTGGCGTAAATAACCCGTTCCAGTGGATGTCAGAAATGATGGACTTGCGTAAAGAGAAAAACTTTTTTGAAACTCGCGTAACAGACTACCAAACTGGTGGTGCGTTAAGCTGGTAATCGAAAGATTCAGAAAATCCCGCGTCTGTCGCGGGATTTTTTATCAAAAGATAAAA
>NZ_DEZM01000090.1:0-14045 GCF_002364825.1 Acinetobacter sp. UBA3132
AGGAGATGTTTTAAACATCTCCTACTTTAATATAAAAAATTAATAATAATTATATTTAAATATTTGGAGTCAAAGGTGAATATAAAATTAATAGGGTTGCTAATTATGCTCCTCTACAGTACTTCTTTGTCTGCAGGAATTAAATTTAATCCGATACAATTAAATATCCAAGATTTTAAAAGACAGAAAAGTACTACGGTTAATATCGAAAGTACTGGTCTATCTAAATCTAAAATCTATGAAGTTAATGCATTTAAATGGCAGCAGGATGAAAAAGGAGAAGATGTTCTCGTAGAAGATAGAACTTTATTATTTAATCCAAAAACTTTTGAACTTAAACCAGAAAGTAAACAGATTGTACGTATTGGCTTTAGTCAGCCGCCGGAAAACCTGGAAAAACAACAGTCTTGGAGAGTGGTTTTTAAGGAAGTAACACCAGTTGCAGAGGAGTCTGCGATTAACTTTTTATTTAATTTTTCTTTACCACTTTTTGCTGGAAAGGTAGTTCCTCCAAAGCTCAGTGTGGATCTACACAAAATTAATAATATAGCCTATCTCAATATTATTAATTCAGAAAATTCTTTTGCGAAAATTACTGAAGTTGTTGTACTCGATAATAAAAATAATGAATTACTTCGACAAGATTTAGCTTTGTATGTGTTAAGCGGTAATAAAATTAAATTTGAATTAGGTGAAATTAAAACTGGGAACATAGCCAAATTAAAAATTAAATTAGATGAGCAGGCAGGGTATTTAGAGTTTCCAGTAAAAGGGTGATAGTTCTATCTCAGAAAAATAAGAAATATAAAAGGATCATGCTACGAAAGCCACAAAACTTTTCCTAATGATTGCATGTGGTATGGGAGCGATAAATGCAAATGCAGAACTTAGTCAAGAATCAAATCAACTAAAAAGTCCAGAAGTACTTATCGTTAATATATGGATCAATGGTGTGGATTATCACACTGAAACTGTAACATTTTCTGAGAATGGGAAAAGATTTGTTGAATGTGAAGCTTTATCTGATATTGGAATACGGGTAGAAAAAATTTCACGACACCTGGCTAAGAAAGATTTTTGTTCATTAACACAGCCAGGAATTACAGTCGAGGATGATTATAGTCTTCAGGCGATTAAAATCTTCTTTCCTGCAGATTTTTTCGTAGGAACCGATTATGAGCTGGAAATAGAAGTTCCGGAAAAAGCAAACTTTGGTGGCTTTGTGAACTATAGTCTGTTTTATGGTAAGGATGAAGAAGATCAGGAGTTTAATACGTTCTCAGAGTTTGGAATCTTTAAAGATTATTGGTTGTTTAAAAATGCGTTTCTCTATCGGAATGAACCTGAGGAAACAGAACAAACGTTTTTGCGCGTAAACAGCACCTTAGATATCGATTTTCCGACAAAATTTTTAAAGCTGACTTTCGGTGATACGACCAGTCCTTATAACTTGCTAAATAATTCTTTTCGTTTTGGTGGTTTAAGCTTTGGAACCAATTATATTGATCGTCCTGATTTTGTGTATTGGAATATCCCAGCCTTAAATGGTAGCGCCAGCTTACCCTCTACGGTAGATCTTTTTATTAATGGTGTAAGACTTTACCGGGATTCAATCACCCCGGGTAATTACAATTTACCAGCTGGAGGAGTCGTCAATCAGGCAGGTGATGCTCAAATTGTGGTGGAAGATATACTTGGAAATCGTACTGTTCGGAGTTTTCCTGTTTATATTAATAGCCGGTTATTGAAGCCAAAGTTAAATGAATACAATATTTCGTTAGGAAAGTTGCGTTATAACTATGATCTTGTGGATGATGATTATCGTGATTTTTTTAGCAAACTCTATTTCCGCCGAGGGATCACTTCTTCTACAACCTTGGGTCTAGATTTACTTTATAGCGAAGATGTTAGCAATGTAGATGTGTTGTGGACCCAAGGTATCAGTAAGTATTTTCTTTTAGATACCGCCGTATCAGCAAGCAAGGCAGATCGTATAGATGAGCAGGGTTATGCTGCTGCAGTTGGCTTGAGTCGAAGTTCCCAATACTGGTCAGTTGGCTTAAATAGTCGATATTTTACGCAAGAGTATCAATATTTAAATACTGACTTATATGATTCCGAAATCGAGACTTCAAGTATTTTATATTTCAACTTTTCTAATCTTAAAATTATTGATGGTCTAAATTTTAATTTTATTTATCAATCTTATTATAATGAATTTGATGATTCACCAAGAGAAGACCGTAAGTTTTTTGATATTAGAGCGACAAAAGGTCTAACGAGAAACTTATATACGGATTTTGGCTATTATAAAGATTTTAGTGAGGACGGAGATCAGGGATTTCGTATCGCCTTTTATTATAACTGGGGCGAACGAGGGCGGATTTCTCTGGATCATGATACCGCAGATAATGAAACAAGTTTAAGTTATGCCCATCGAACCATGACCCAGAATGGCTTTGATTATGTCGTGGGTGTAAACCGAAGTGATGAAGAAATTAACTACAATGCTTATGGTTTATGGAAAACCAGCGTAGGTAACTTGCAATTATCTCATGATGAATATGAGGATCGCCGTAATTCACAAGTTACATTTGATGGCGCATTAGTTTGGATGGGGAATAAAGTTGCATTGACCAAATATGCCGATAACGCTTTTGCCTTGGTTAATGTGGACCAACATTCAGATATTGATATTTATCGCTCGGCAACACGTGTAGGAAGTACCAATAAACAAGGGTATATGTTTGTTCATAATCTTATTCCTTATATTCATTATGACATTTCTTTTGATCATAACCAGCTGGCAATGGATGAAACTTTTGAACACTCTTCTAAGAAACTGGTGGGCTTAGATCAACGCGGATATCGTCTGGATTTTCCGATTTATAAAACAAAACGGGTTGCTGTCAAACTTAAGGATGCACAGCAAAATTCGCTGGTTGCAGGGTCTGAAGTTCTTGTAGACGGACTCAGTCAGGAAGCTTCTTTTGTTGATAGCCAGGGTATGGTCTATCTTTATTTATTTAAGGCAGGTGCATATAACCTGAAAATTAAAACTCAAGGCGGAAAGCAATGCCAGGCACAATTTAATCTAAATGAAATACAATTCCAGAATGCGGACAAACATGTTTTTGAAACGGTTTGCAAGTAGGAGAAAACTATAATGAAACAACTCTTGTTATTAATAGCAGTATCCGCGATGAGCACCATGGCATCTGCTCAATATTGTTCAATTGATGGTTTTGCTAATGATGAGCTTCGTTTGCAAAGCTACCAGCGTAGCCAGGCAGCCACGTCTTTTAATATCAGCTGTGATACTGGTTATTCAATTTTATTTAATAGCCAAAATCTGGTTAGTACTGATGGTATGAGTTATGTATCTAATGGCGCCTATAAACTCCGCACTAAGTTAAATTTAAGAGGAGCAAGCGGTAATGCGTGGGGAGTACCACTCCAACAGAGCGCAGCCCAGCGACAGAAATTTATCGTATCTGTTCAACTGGTAGATAATCCTTTTAATGGTGTTCCAGCAGGTACTTATCGTGATCGGATTTCAGTCGATATTAATTTCTAAATTTGATTTAAATAATTCGGTAGCTAAGAATCGATAAAATGAACTGAAAATATTACAGGAAGCCAAACGGTGAAATTCCATCATGCAAAACAAAAATTAATGGAGATGGATTTAAAGGGTTGCGTAGTATTAAATCATCTTTCGCATTCCGGACGTGTGGCTGCTTTTTTCAAAATTATCAGCCGGCTTGGCAATGGCGTATTCTGGTACGTGATGATCATCGCTACCTGGGCGCTACAAGGTTTATTATACAGCCTACAAATGCTGTATTTAATTCTGGGAAGTACTGTTGGTACGGCAATCTACAAGGTACTAAAAACCAAAACTGTACGCCCCCGACCTTATCAGGTGCATCAGCTTATTCGTCTCGGTGACCATCCTCTAGACTATTACAGTTTTCCCTCAGGACATACCCTGCATGCCGTCATGGCAACGACGATGCTGGGTTATGCAGTTCCAGTTCTACTGATTTTAATGCTGCCTTTTACTGTGTTGGTCGCAGCCTCACGAATGATACTCGGTCTGCATTATCCGAGTGATGTAGCAATGGGGGCTGTCATCGGTATAACTGTGGCGGTAAGTTTTATATCTCTGGCACCGCTCTTGAACATTGTGTTATAAAAATATAGCTCTGGAACCGTTAAACACTCGCAGATTCTGCCAGATTTGCTAAAGTACCACATCGAAGCAAATGGCTATTAGGAATAGATATGGGTTTACGTTGGACTGATACTCTTGATATCGCAATTGAACTGTATGAAGCACACCCGGACGTGGATCCGCAATGGATTCGTTTTACTGATTTGCATGCATGGGTTTGTGCACTTCCAGACTTTGAAGATAATCCTGAAAAATCAACTGAAGGCCTGCTTGAAGCCATTCAAATGGCATGGATTGACGAGGCGCGCTAAGACCTCATCTAAAAAAGCGATTTTTTTACAGAGTAAAAGCAGAAAATTGCGGATTATCTCGGTATAATGCGCCAAATTTTCATGTCAACCATTGACTAAAGGAGCCAATCATGGCTATTGAACGTACATTATCTATCGTTAAACCAGATGCAGTTGCTAAAAACGTAATCGGTGAAATCTTTGCTCGTTTCGAAAAAGCGGGTCTTAAAATTGTTGCTACTAAAATGAAGCACCTGACTCAAGCTGAAGCTGAAGGCTTCTACGCTGAGCACAAAGAACGTGGTTTCTTTGGTGACCTAGTTGCATTCATGACTTCTGGTCCAGTTGTTGTTTCAGTTCTTGAAGGTGAAAACGCAGTTCTTGCTCACCGTGAAATCCTTGGCGCGACTAACCCTAAAGAAGCTGCTCCTGGTACTATCCGTGCAGATTTCGCTGTAAGCATCGACGAAAATGCTGCTCACGGTTCTGACTCTGTAGCATCTGCTGACCGTGAAGTTAACTACTTCTTCGCTCAAACTGAGATTGCTCCACGTACTCGTTAATTCGCAGTATTCAAGCCAGATAAGTGTTATTATACTTATCTGGTTTTTTTATTCCCTGAATAATTCTTTGCTCAGATATTGAGCTTCTCCTTTCATCTTTAGACATGGTTTAGGTAATACACATGAGTACTGAAGCAGTCGCTGTATCAGCAGTTTCTGAGGCACAGCAACACACTCCATCCGCTCCAGCACAGCAAAAGGCTGTCGAGAAAGTGAACTTACTTGGCATGTCACGTCCGCAAATGGAAAAATTCTTCGAAGATATGGGTGAGAAGAAGTTTCGTGCCGGGCAGGTGATGAAGTGGATTCACCAATTTTTTGTGACTGATTTTACTGAGATGACCAATATCTCAGGCAAGTTGCGTGAAAAGCTGGAAAAAATTTGTGAAATTAAAGCGCCAGAAGTGGTGCATAAAAATTATTCTAAAGACGGTACGCGTAAATGGGTGTTCCGTGTCGGTGATGGTGAAGGTTCACTGGTTGAAACTGTCCTCATTCCAGCAGAAGATAAAACTGGCTCACGTAAGACCTTGTGTATTTCTTCACAGGTGGGCTGTGCACTGGACTGTTCATTTTGTTCAACGGGTAAACAGGGTTTCCAGCGTGATCTAAGCCAGGCTGAAATTATCGGCCAGTTATGGATGGCAAACTATTCCTATATGGAAGATGTGCCCTTGCTTGAGCGTGAACGTTCAGTGACCAATGTGGTGATGATGGGGATGGGCGAACCGTTATTGAATTACGATGCTGTACTCAATTCAATGCGTATCATGCTGGATGACTTTGCCTACGGTATGTCAAAACGCCGTGTGACACTATCAACATCAGGTGTGGTGCCTAAAATTGACCAATTGGCTCAAGATATTGATGTCGCTCTGGCGATTTCATTGCATGCACCTAATGATGAACTGCGTAATGAACTCGTGCCAATCAATAAAAAATATCCGCTTGAGCAACTTATTGCAGCATGTCAGCGCTATATCACTAAAGATGGCAATGAAAGCGCACGTAAACATGTGACCATTGAATATGTCATGCTGGACGGCGTGAATGACAAACCGGAACATGCCCAGCAGATGATTAAATTATTGAAGAATTTGCCAAGTAAAATTAACCTGATTCCATTTAATCCGTTTCCGCATGCGCCTTATGGCCGCTCAAGCCGTAACCGTATTATTTCTTTCCAAAAAACTTTGTCTGATGCAGGTTTTGTGTGTACGATTCGTCAGACACGTGGTGATGATATTGATGCTGCGTGTGGTCAATTAGTGGGACAAGTTGCTGACCGTACCCGTCGTGCGGAACAGTGGAAGAAGAAAATCGCACAGTCGAATGAGATCATGCGCTCACAAGGATAACAAGAGGTCATCAATTGAGAAATCTGACATCTAAAATTGCTTTTATTTCAACAGTATGTGTTTCTATTGCTCTATCTGGCTGTCAAACGGCAGAAGTGGGTAAAAAGGATCCTAAAAAAGCGACCCAGGTGCGTACTCAATTGGCGGTTGAATATCTGAAGACTGGTGATCTGGATTCAGCGAAAAGAGCGCTAGATGAGGCGCTTAAAATTAATTCACGTGATGCTCAAGCCAATATGATGATGGGTGTTTTGTTACAGCAGGAAGGTAGTAGGCTGAACTTGGATCGTGCCGAAACTTATTTTAAGCGCGCGATTTCAGCCGAACCTAAAAATGCACAGGCACGTAACAATTATGGCACCTATTTGTATCAGCTTGAACGTTATAATGATGCAATTGAACAGTTTGCAATTGCAGGCGCGACACTGGGCTATGACCAGCGTTATCTTGCGCTTGAAAATATGGGGCGGATCTACCTGAAGCAGGGCGATCTGGTGAATGCTGAAAAATCATTCAAACAGGCCCTGCAAGCCAATCGCGATTCTTACATTTCAATGTTAGAGTTGGCAGAGATTTTTTATCTGAATCAGCAGTTCCCGGCGGCGTCGAATATGTATCAACAATTTGTACGTTCAGTGGGACAGAAAAACCAGGGTGCTCGTGCGCTCTGGATCGGCATTCGTACTGCGCGTGCCGAGGGTGATCAAATGGGCATGCAAGTATTAGTCAATCAATTGCGCGCATTATTCCCTGAAAGCCCGGAATACCAACGTTATTTGCAATTACAGTACACTACTGAGGCCGTATGGAAGTAAATCCTAATTCACCATCGAATAATTCGAGCGTAGCGCCAAACGCGTTAGGAAATGTTCAACGTCCAGGTGAGTACTTGCGCCAGATTCGTATCAACCAGAAACTTGAGCTGGAAGATGTTGAAAGTGAACTGAATATTCCAGTCAAAACTTTGACTGCTCTGGAACAAGATGATTATAAAGCTTTACCGGAAGCGACCTTTATCAAGGGTTATTATCGTACTTATGCGAAGTTCTTAGGCGTCGACGCATCGAATATCATTCAGCGTTTTGATGAGATTTATGCCAATGATACTGGTCTGTTGCCGAATCATGCCTTGAACAACTCCCCAATCAAGATTATGGGTAAATTACCGGGCTCTAATCGTGACCGTAACCGTAAATGGTTAAAACGCGGTTTAATCGCATTAGTGGCGTTAGCAGTTTTAGGTGCATTGGTCGCGATGATCCAAAACTGGTCAGGCAATAGTAGCGCTGAAGTAGAACCGGAAGTAATGACTCAGGTATCAGACGTTGAAATCATTAATATGGATTCCAATGCAGCAGTATCTGGTGATCAGCTAAAACTTGAGTTTAGCCGTCCTACTTCAGTCCATATTGTTGACTCAACCGGTAAAGTGCTTGCTACTGGTCGTCAATCATCAACATTGGATTTAAATGGTGAAACTCCATTTCAGATCCGTCTTGATGATGCAACCGCCGTGGCCATGACCCTGAATAACGAAAATATTTCATTGTCACCATATACTGTAAACGGAAAAGCAGAATTCCGTTTATCACGTTAATGGCAAGAGAGTAGAAACAAATCATGATTGTGAATCCGATTCAACGCCGTCCAACCCGCAAGATTCGTGTTGGTTCTGTTTATGTCGGTGGTGATGCGCCTATCAGCATCCAGAGTATGACCAATACCGAAACCTGTGATGTAGCCGCAACGGTCGCACAGATCCAGCGCTGCGTCGATGCGGGAGCTGATATCATGCGTGTTTCTGTACCAAGTATGGAAGCAGCGGCAGCGTTTGGGGAAATTCGTAAACAGGTGAGTGTGCCATTGGTTGCAGACATTCACTTCGACTACAAAATTGCCCTAGCAGTAGCTGACTTGGGCGCAGACTGTCTGCGTATTAACCCAGGTAATATCGGTTCAGAAGCCAAGATTCGTGAAGTCGTGGCAGCTGCGCGTCATAACGATATCTCGATGCGTATTGGTGTCAATGCTGGTTCATTAGAAAAAGACATCCAGAAAAAATATGGCGAGCCGACAGGCGAAGCACTGCTTGAATCGGCGATGCGTCATATCGATATTTTAGACCGTTTAGATTTCCATGAATTTAAAATATCGGTAAAAGCATCCAATGTGTTCCTGACCATGGATGCTTATCGCCTGCTGTCTAAACAGATTGATAATCCGCTGCACTTGGGTGTGACTGAGGCGGGCATTTACCGTACAGGTTCGGTGAAGTCTGCAATCGCCCTTGGTGGTCTGTTGATGGAAGGCATTGGTGACACCATGCGTATTTCATTGGCAGCAGAACCTGAAGAAGAAGTGAAGATCGGTTTTGATATTTTAAAATCGCTGGGTTTACGTTCTAACGGGATTAACTTCATTGCCTGCCCGAGCTGCTCACGTCAGGAATTTAATGTAATTAAAGTGATGCAATCGCTTGAAGAACGTTTGGAAGATATTCGTACACCAATGGATGTATCGGTGATCGGCTGTAAAGTAAATGGTCCGGGTGAAGCTAAGGAAGCCGACATTGGTGTAGTAGGTGCAAGTCCACGTTCACTGGTGTATCGTAATGGCGAAAAGAGCCATTTAATCGATACCAATCAACTGGTTGATGAAATCGAAGCTATGGTTCGTCAACGTGTTTCCGAGCTTGAAGAAGCTAAATCTAAAGAAATTATTCGTACAAGTTTTCCTGAGTAGATCATGAGTTCAATCGTCGCAATCAAAGGTTTTAATGACATTCTCCCAACGCAAACCCCAGCTTGGAGACGTCTTGAACAGCATTTATCGGGCCTAATGGATGCCTATGGCTATCAACAAATTCGTTTGCCAATCGTTGAACAGACCAATCTGTTCAAACGTTCAATCGGTGATGCAACGGATATCGTTGAAAAAGAAATGTACACTTTTCTGGACAAAGGCAATCCACCGGAGTCTTTGACGCTGCGTCCTGAGGGTACAGCAGGTTGCGTACGTGCCATGCTTGAGCATAACCTGCTGCGTGGTGCGACCCCGAAAGTATGGTATGTCGGACCTATGTTCCGTTATGAAAAACCACAAAAAGGTCGTTACCGTCAGTTCCACCAGTTTGGTGTAGAAACTTTTGGTGTAGCAACGCCAGATCAAGATGCTGAATTGATTTTAATGACAGCGCGTTTATGGAAACGTATGGGTGTTGCCGATAAAGTCCAGCTTGAACTCAACACTTTGGGTGAGTCGGATGAACGTGCGGCATACCGCGCGGCATTGGTTGAATTCTTGGAAGCGCATAAAACCGATCTGGATGAAGATTCTCAGCGTCGTTTGACCACGAATCCATTACGTATCCTGGATTCTAAAGATGCCAAAACTCAGTCTATTTTAGAAAATGCACCTAAACTGCATGACTTTATGGGTGAAGAAACACTGGCGCACTTTAACCAGTTACAGCAATACCTGACTGATGCAGGCGTCAGCTTTGTCATCAACCAGAAACTGGTACGTGGTCTGGATTACTACAACAAAACCGTATTTGAATGGACCACAACGCATTTAGGTTCACAAGGTACAGTCTGTGCCGGCGGTCGTTATGATGGTCTGGTGGGTCAGTTAAAAGGTAAGGCAGACCAGTCTGTACCTGCGGTTGGTTTTGCGATGGGGATGGAGCGCTTACTGCTTTTACTGGAGCAAGTTGAAGACAACACACCTGTACGTGATTGTGAAGTATTCCTGGTGGCAGACCCTGCTTCTCAAGGTCAGGCACTGGTCTTGGCTGAACAGATTCGCGACCAGTTAGAAGCTGCCGGGAGTAGCATTCGCCTGAAAGTTGGCTCACAAGGTTCAATGAAATCACAAATGAAAAAGGCAGACCAGTCTGGGGCGATCTATGCCGCGATTATTGGTGAACGTGAACTTGAAGCACAGACCTTTACTGTAAAAGAGCTGGCAACAGCAGAACAATCAGATGTGCCATTTACTGATTTTGTGGCATTCTTCACAACTAAAATTTCTTCAAAATAATCGATAAGACATTAGGAAAGGGGTAATCACATGAGCGCAATTGGTGGTGATGAACAACTTGAAAGTTTGAAATCCTTCACAAAGAAGTATGGCTCTTCAATCATTACCGGGATTCTGGTTGCGCTGATTGCCTTTTTTGGATGGGAATATTGGCAGAAGAAGAACCTGGCGGAGTCGCAGAAGCAAACGGCCAAGGTACAGCAGTTAATGGATGATGCACGTTCTACTCAGGGCGATGCGTTTGCTAAACTGTCTGATACTGCGGACAAGATTGTCAAGGAAGCACCTGACTCAGCGCAGGCGATTCAGACTCAGCTAGTAATGGCAAAACTGGCTTATGACAAAGAAGACTATGCAGCAGCTGAACGTGCACTGAAGAAAGTTGAAAACTCCAAGGTGGATGATGCAGGTCTGGTGCAAGTAGTTAAACTTCGTCTGGCATATGCTCAGCTGGCACAGAAAAAATATGATGCAGCATTGAAAACTTTAGAAGCGGTGAATGAGCCTGCTTTTAAAGCAACTGCGGATGAAGCACGTGGAGATATCTATGTTGCCAAAAATGATATTGAAAATGCCAAGAAAGTGTATCAAAGTGCATGGGATGCTTTGGTAGAACGCAAAGAAGAACGTCAGATTTTACAAATTAAACTAGAAAGTGTTGGCGTATTGGTCGATGATCCTGAAATTGAACGCCCGATTATAGATACACAAGTGGAAGAAACTGAATGAATAGAAAATACAAACTCACCTGTGCCTTAACCGTTTTAACCCTTGCTTTGGCGGGTTGTGCGGGGAAAACCATTAAAGTGGAAGAAGCCAAGCCAAATCCACTTCCTAAACTTGCACAGGCAAAATCACTGGTTCCTGTATTTTCTAGCAGTGTTTCTTCTACAGATGAAGCAGATCCATTACGTTTACGCCTCGATGCAGACAACGGTGTGATTTTTGCCATTAATCCAAATGGGGAAATTTCTGCTTATCAGGGCAAGCAACGTCTTTGGCAGAAAAAAGTGTCTAAAGCGGGCTTAAGCGCGGGTGTGGAGGCGGCTTCTGGTGTGGTGATTGCAGGCAATACGAAAGGTCAGCTGTTTGCTTTAGATCAGCAGACGGGTGAACAGCGTTGGGCTGCTCAATTGTCGGGTGCCATTATTGCGCCCTCTTTAGTGCATGCAGACCGTGTGATTACCGTAGCGAATGACGGTATGGTCTTCGCTCATGAAGTCAGTACTGGTAAACAGGTGTGGACTTATAAGCTACCTAATGTACAATTCAGCCTGCGTGGTATGGCGGCGCCAGTTGCACTTGACCCACGTCATGTACTGATTGCTTCAGCAAACGGCTATATTTATGCTCTGGATGCAGTTACCGGTGTGCCAAAAATGCAGCGCCGTGTAGCGGTATCTGATGGTCGCTCCGATATTCAACGTCTGAATGATCTTGATGGTGAGCCGGTCGTTGCTGGTCAGTTTGTAGTAACAACCAGCTATCAAGGTCAGGTGACTGTGCTTGATCTGGCTTCACAACAGGTAATCTGGAGTGAAGATGCCAGCAGTATCCAGCGTCCAGAAGTTGTAGGTAATGGTGTCTTTGTAGCCCAGACTGATGGTAAAATCACCGCCTATGAAATTACGTCTGGCCAGAAACTCTGGGAAAATGACCAGCTGTTAAACCGTCAGCTGAGCAACCCGGTCATGCTGGGTACAGACCTTGTAGTCGGTGACCTGGACGGTGTATTACACCTGATTGATCCGTCTACTGGACAGATTGTTGGTCGTTCCAAGACTTCTGGTGAAGTTCGCACACTGCGTGTGATCGACAACCAGCTCTATGTGTCGACACGTAAGGGTGCTTACAGTATCTGGCAGAATCGTTAATTTTTCTGTGGCTTATGCTAAAATAAGCCAACCGTATTTTTTACGCGGGGTGATTGAATGTTCAATGCCCCGTGTTTTTATTTATTTTAGGCTTTAATCCTATTCCCATTTTCTTCCAGAACTTTCTGATGTTCAGGCCATTTTTAGACAGCCTGATATTGAATAAAGGTTAATCTATGAAACCCGTAATTGCGCTCATTGGTCGTCCGAACGTCGGAAAATCAACTCTGTTCAACCAGATAACCAAGAGCCGCGACGCATTGGTGGCAGACTTTGCAGGTCTGACACGCGACCGTAAATATGGCGATGCTGTCTATCAAAATAAATCCTTCATTGTCGTTGATACTGGCGGTATCGGTGAGAACGAAGGTGGGATCGACTCTTACATGGCAGAGCAGTCTAAAACTGCAATCCATGAAGCAGATATGATCATCTTTGTGGTCGATGCACGTGCCGGATTGTTGGCATCTGATGAACAGATTGCCCGTGAGCTGCGTACTTTGGGTAAAAAAGTCTTCCTCGTTGCGAACAAGGTGGATGGAGTACATGCAGAAGCTGCTTTAGTTGAGTTCTATAAACTTGGCATGGGCGAGCCGATGCAAGTGGCGGCGAGTCATGGTCGTGGTGTACAGCAGATGCTTGAAGAAGTACTTGCAGATGTGCCCGAAGATGAGTCTGAAGCTGAACACGATAAAAATACCGGTTTGCGTCTCGCGATTATTGGTCGTCCGAACGTTGGTAAATCCACCTTGGTCAACCGTTTACTGGGTGAAGAGCGTGTGGTTGCATTTGATCAGCCAGGTACAACCCGCGACTCGATTTACATTCCATTTGAACGTGATGGCCGTAAATACACTTTGATCGATACCGCAGGTGTACGTCGTAAAGGTAAAGTCGATGAGATGATTGAGAAATTCTCAATCGTGAAAACTTTGCAGGCGATGAAAGATGCGCATGTGGTTGTCGTAGTTGTTGATGCACGTGAAGGGATTGTAGAGCAGGACTTGCACTTGATCGGTTATGCGATTGAAGCAGGCCGTGCCATGGTGATTGCGATCAATAAATGGGACAACATGTCTGAATATGATCGTAAGCAGTGCAAGTTGGATGTGGAACGTCGTTTTGACTTCATTCCATGGGCGAAGATTCACTTGATCTCTGCATTACATGGTACCGGTGTCGGTGAGCTTTATCCTTCGATCCACCGTGCCTATGATTCTTCACACCTGAAAGTCTCTCCTGCAAAAATCACCCAGATTCTGCAAGATGCGACTGAAGCTCACCAGCCGCCAACTGTTCAAGGCCGTCGTATCAAAATGCGTTATGCGCACATTGGCGGTCAGAATCCACCGACCATTGTCATTCATGGTAATAAGGTCGATAAAACTCCTGCCGATTACCGTCGTTACTTGGAAAATGTGTTCCGCAAAGTTTATAAACTTGAAGGTACACCAGTAAGAATTGAATTCAAGACGTCTGAAAACCCGTTCGAAGGTCGTAAGTCACAAATTGATGAACGTACTGCAGCACGTAAGCGTCGTTATGTTCAGAAATTCAAGAAAGCTGAGAAGAAATTCAAACGCGGTTAATCTGTATTTGAATAAAGTAAAAAGCCTGCAATAGCAGGCTTTTTGTGTTTTCACCATAGAGGTCTGAACTGTTTTATAATTCACTTGAGCAATAAAGGACCATGTAATGCGTCAGATTCGAATTGATTTACACAAACTGCCGGTTCAAACCAA
>NZ_DEZM01000090.1:14223-22535 GCF_002364825.1 Acinetobacter sp. UBA3132
CTCAAACCAAATCTGATGGACTAACGCGTCAAGCGTATCTCCAGCAACGTAAACAACACATCATTCAATTGCGAAATCAGTATTTATCCAGTGCTTTGAATTGCTCGATTAGTGATCATGATCTTGCACGTGCAGAGCATGGCAAGCCCTATCTCAAAGACCACTCATATATTGCCTTTAACCATAGCCATAGCCAGAATTTTTATGCACTTGCCCTGAGCCAAACAGTCAAAGAAATTGGGGTGGATGTTGAAGAATTAAGCCGTAAAGTTCGTTTTGATGCATTGGCACAGCATGCCTTTCACCCTGAAGAATACGCGACCTGGCAACAGCTAGACTGTGATCCTGAATATTGGTTTAAGGCCTGGACCACCAAAGAAGCAGTATTAAAAGCACATGGTATGGGTATTCGTATGAATCTGAGTGAGCTCAATACTAAAGTACATCCACAGCAGCAAGGTGGCCTGTGTCAGCATGCGCAGCTTGGTGTCTTTGCATTTCACAACTATGTACTTGGTGATTGTGTGCTCAGCGTGGCATGGCAGGCTGAGCAGTCCTGCCGTGGTTTTACTTTTCCTCGGATTCAGATTTACCAGCATCCTCCACTCTAAATGCAAGTATATTAAAAATCAGGATTTCCGGGCGATTAGCAGATTACTTATGCGATTGACAAACTGCGGACTGAAACGTGACAGATGGTATAAAAACTGGCTTTTAAAGCCGACTGGCTGATGGGTAGGAACCAGTAAATTGCCCTTGCGCTGTACCAGTTTTAAAATATCCTGAGCGACATCTTCTGCACTCAAATGTACGCCCATTTTCTTAATGCTTTCTGCCTGCATATCCTGAACCATTGCAGTGCGCACAAAAAGTGGCATTACATCCATGACCCGAATGCCATGCTTGTGCCATTCAATATCCAGGCTTTCTGTCAGTCCTCGTACGGCAAATTTACTGGTCGCATAGGAAGCAAGATCAGCCTGACCATAGATCGCGGAAGCAGAGGAAAGATTAATGACCCGGGCAAAAGCAGCACGCTCCAGAAAGGGAAAAGCTGCATGACAGCCATTGATCACACCCTTGATATTAATATCGACCGTACGGTGGTGTGCTTCAATAGGGGTCTTCTCAAAATTTCCTGAATAGAGAATGCCGGCATTATTCACCAGAATATTGATCTTGCCTGCCCAGGCTTCAAAATCCTGTAAGGCGGTTTGCCAGGATGCATAACTGGCAACATCCAGATAGCCAGCGTGTGCATTCGGGCCTAACTGTTCAGCCAATTGTTCGGCAAGGCTAATATTCAGATCATAAATACCGACCTTGTAATCCTCGCGGCAAAATAGGCTGGCAACAGCAGCACCAATTCCTTGTGCTGCACCGCTAATAAAGATACTGTGCATTGAGCTCACCTCCATGTTGACTGTTTTTAGAGCATAGCAAACATTGAGCAAAAGATATTTTCTTGTCCGATAAAATAAAGAGGTTTTAAGGTGGAACAATTACTGAGCATCATGCGAGAACTACGTGAAAAATGTCCGTGGGATCAACAGCAGACGCCTGAATCATTAACGCGTTATGCGATTGAAGAGGCGTATGAAGTTGAAGCGGCTGTTCGTTCCGGTAAGACTGAAGATGTACGTGATGAGCTTGGTGACCTGTTATTACAAGTGGTTTTCCAGTCGCAGATGTACAGTGAGCAAGGTGCTTTTAATTTCCAGGATGTAGTGCAGGCGATTAGCGATAAATTAATCCGCCGTCATCCGCATGTATTTCAGGCTGAACAGTTTTCCAAACTCAGCCCTGAAGATGTGGCTGTATTGTGGAAAAAGATTAAGACACAAGAAAAACAGGGTAAGCCCCGTTCCCGTCTGGATGATGTGAAACATGCACCGTCACTCGTACAGGCAGATGAAATCCAGAAAAATGTAGCAAAAATTGGTTTTGATTTTCCTAATGTGGATGGTGCATTCGGTAAGCTTGAAGAAGAGTTAGGTGAATTTAAAGAGGCAATGGTAGGACAGAAATCCGACGAAATTCTGGAAGAATTTGGTGATTGCTTATTCTCTCTGGTTAATGTTGGTCGTAAACTTGGCATTTCGAGTGAGATGGCACTATTAGGTACCATCCATAAATTCCGTACGCGATTTGCCTTGATGGAACATCAGGCAGTACAACAGAATCTGAATATAGAAGACCTGTCACTGACTGAACTGGATCAGTTGTGGGAACAGGCGAAACAAGAATTAAAACAACGGGCCACGCATGAAAATCATAAAAATTCGGTCAATCAGCAGAGAACTGATTAGTATCATCCTTACAATTTTATCTGTACTGTGCAGTTCGTTTGCAGCTGCTGCTCAAAATGGAAGTTATGCTGACTGGAAGGCCAAACAGCAACAGTATGATGCACGGCTGAAACAACAGCAGAATCGGCCATCCCAAAATCATAGCAATCACTATCTGGCGAAGCCGGAGCTTACAGCTGTTTCCAGTGCAGACAGGATCCGGCTGAATTCCGCTACGGTCGAGCAGTTGCAGCAGCTGCATGGCATTGGTCAGAAGAAAGCAGAAGCAATTATTGAATATCGCAATACGCATGGCAAGTTTAAACGTGTTGAAGATATTCAGCTGGTCAAGGGGATTGGTCCTGCACTATTTGCTAAAAATCAGGCTCGACTGGCGCTGTAAATCATCTAAATTTAAAGTGAATCCTCTATCATTGCTGGATACAGGATTGACATAATCAAATTGCCCTTTAGCCGTGTAAGCGATATGATTAGCGTCATCTTAGAATTTTACGTTCAGACGTAGGAGACAGCGTCTTTTGCAAACTTTGCGCGCGTCAAAATGTGGTTTATCAACCGCTCAATTACCTTCTTATATCCTCGATGTGATTGATGCCTTAAATAAGGCCGGCTATGAAGCTTATATTGTTGGTGGTGGTGTACGAGATCTGATGCTGGGCTTGAATCCCAAGGATTTCGATGCTGTCACTAACGCAACTCCCGCTCAGGTCAAAGAAGTATTCGGGCGACGTTGTCGTATTATCGGGCGTCGTTTTGAGTTGGCTCATGTCTATTCTGGTCGCGAACTGGTAGAAGTCGCGACTTTCCGGGCACCGCCGAAAAAGGCCGTCACTTCGGCGCAGGGCATGATTCTGCGTGACAATAACTGGGGAACTATCGAGCAGGACTTTGCTCGCCGTGATTTCTCGATTAATGCAATGTATTACCAGCCACGTAAAGGTATTGTGCTGGATTTCTGCAATGCAGTAGATGATATTAAACATAAAACACTGCGCCTGCTGGGTGATCCAACGCTCCGCTTCGAAGAAGATCCAGTCCGTATGCTGCGTACGTTGCGTTTTGCAGCAAAATTAAATTTCAATATTGATGAAGCGATTCTGGATATCTTTACGCCAGAAATGACCCAGCTGCTTCGTGATGTATCTCCGCATCGTCTTTATGATGAGTCACAGAAGCTGTTCACCATGGGGCATCTCAACCGCGTCTTGCCAATGCTGATTGATTTCGGGATCTGGCGTCAGCTGTTTGCAGAGATCAAACCTGAAATCACGCCGTTTATTGAACGTGCTGCGACCAATACCGATCAGCGTATTTCGATTGGCAAGACGATTAATCCTGCATTCTTCTATGCTGTATTGTTATGGAAGCCATTCCTGGAACGTTGTGATTTCTACTTGAGTAAAGGCATTGTCCCAGCTGAAGCACGTGCTCAAGCAGGCCTGGATGTTTTGAAGCGTCAAGCAACCCGTACCATCATTCCACGTTTTGCGGAAACCTTTATCCGTGAAGTCTGGGAAATGCAGACCCGCCTGTTGAATCCAAAACCGCAGCAGATTGAAGCGCTGTCTGGTCATGCGCGTTTTCGTGCCGGCTTTGACTTCCTGTTACTCCGCGAAAAATCAGGTGATGAGACTGCACAGGGCATGGGGAGCTGGTGGGATGCTTATCAGCAAATGGGCGGTGATGAAAAAGAACGTGCCATTGCACAGTATAACCGTCAGCGTGCCAAGAGCCGTCGTAAAGCGACTCAGGAAGAGCATCTAGAACAGCGTCTGGCTGTTCAGGAAACCACTGAGATTGAGCCATTAGTCAATGAGCCGGAACCACGTAACCGTCGTACCCGCAAACCTAAGCCAGCAGCAGAGAAACCAGTTTCTCATGCAGCAGCGAGTGCAAGCGGTGAGATTGGTCCGGATCATCCAATTATGAAACGTAAGCGTGTACAGCGTGATTTAAGCCAAGTTGTTTTTGGACCGACACAATGACCATTACTTATATTGGCTTAGGCAGTAATCTTGGTGATTCACGCCAGATTATGGCTGAGGCGGTACAGAAACTGACAAGCTTGGGAACAGTGAAAACATCCCATTTGTATCAAAGTCCACCGATGGGTCCACAGGATCAGCCAAATTATCATAATGCTGTGGTGCAGTTGATTACCGATCTGGCACCACTCGATTTACTGGATCGTCTACAGGCATTGGAACAGGAAGCGGGTCGGGTACGTTTACGCCACTGGGGTGAACGTACGCTGGATCTGGACCTGCTTATTTACGGTGATGAACGTATTCAGAATGAGCGTTTGACTGTGCCGCATGTCGGTGTAATGGAACGTGATTTTGTATTATTGCCGTTGTTGGATCTTGATACTGAATTACAGCTAAATGGACAATCATTAAAAGACCTGGACATCATAAAACAATCGACCTTGACGGTCCTTGATCGCACGAATTGGGCAAATATTTAATTTTTAGTTATTGGTATGTTCGCGAGAACTTCAATAAGAGAGGAACACCTTCATGATCAGTCTGAGCGACTTAAGACGATTCAAGGCGGACGGCCGTAAATTCTCCTGCCTGACCTGCTACGATGCCAGCATGGCCAAAGCCATGGAAATTGCCGAAGTAGATACGATTCTGATCGGGGATTCCCTGGGTATGACCATTCAGGGGCATGATTCTACTTTGCCAGTGACTGTAGCCGATATGGCATATCACACCGCTGCAGTGCGCCGTGCAAATCAGCATGCCTTTATCCTGACTGATCTGCCATTTATGAGTTATGCAACATTGAATGATGCCTTGCAAAGTGCCCGTACCGTGATGCAGGCGGGTGCTCAGATGGTCAAGTTGGAAGGTGGAGCATGGCTGGCTGAAACCGTACAGGTCATGACGCGTAACGGTATTCCAGTTTGTGTACACCTAGGTTTGACACCACAATCAGTGAATGTATTTGGTGGTTATAAATTACAGGCACGTAACCGCGCAGCGGCAGATCAGCTGCTTGCTGACTGTAAGGCTGTGGTTGAAGCCGGTGCTGCCTTGTTATTGCTTGAATGTGTGCCTGCACAACTTGGCAAAGAAGTGGCTGAGTTATTCCCGGAGATTCCAGTGATTGGTATTGGTGCGGGTGTAGATACGGATGGTCAGGTGCTTGTAGTGCAAGACATGCTGGGCCTGAACTTTGGTCATACAGCTAAATTTGTACGTAACTTTATGAAAGAACAATCAGGTGCCAATCCAATCTTGGATGCATTCAAGGCCTATCATGCTGCCGTGCTCGACAGCTCATTCCCTGCACCTGAACATACATTCCAGGTTGAGTTATAAGATGAAAACAGAAACTACCATCCAAGGTTTGGCGGCCTCATTAAATCCGGCTCGTTCAGCACGTAAAATTATTGGCTTCGTACCCACCATGGGGAATCTGCATCAAGGTCACTTAAATCTGGTACGTGAAGCCCGCAAGTTATGTGATGTAGTCGTGGTCAGCATCTTCGTGAATCCGATTCAGTTTGGGCCAAACGAAGATTTCGATAACTATCCACGTACCTTGGAGCAGGATCAGCAGTTATTGGCTGAAGTAGGCTGTGACATCGTCTTTGCTCCAAGTGTAGAACAGATGTATGGCAACAAGCCGCGTCTGACCAATATCAGTGTTTCGGATATCACTAATGACCTGTGTGGTTTACAGCGTCCGGGGCATTTCGATGGCGTAGCAGTTGTCGTGACAAAATTGTTTAACATGGTTCAGCCAAACTATGCTTTCTTTGGTGAAAAAGATTATCAGCAGCTGGCAGTGATTCGCCAGTTTGTGCAAGACCTGAATATTCCACTGGAAGTGATTGGGGTGCAGATAGCGCGCGCTGAAGATGGTTTGGCACTGAGTTCACGGAACGGTTATCTGACCGAGCAGGAACGCCAGACTGCACCAGTGATCTACCGCAGCTTAAAAGCAGCGGAACAGCAGCTGCATGAAGGTGTAGTGTTAGATACTGTGTTGACTGGTATTCGCCAGACCCTCACTGAGGCTGGTTTTGTGGTAGATTATATTGAGGCACGTACGCCAGAATTGCAAAAGATTGATGAATTTAATCAGGATCTTGTGTTATTCATTGCGGCGAAATTAGGTAAAACACGTTTGATCGACAATCTGCAGGTAAAATATTCTGCACGTCATTAATAGGGTAGCAGTGCATGAAGCGCATCTTAATTGTGACAGGCCAATCTGGTTCAGGTAAGTCATCTGCCTTGCAGGTGCTGGAAGACCTGGGTTATTACTGTATCGATAACCTGCCGCTGGCACTGCTTCCTGAAATTGTCGCGAAACTGGATCAGGAAAATAACCTGGAACAGTTGGCATTAGGAGTGGATGTTCGTAGCACCCGGGCGGATCTGCAAGAATTCGATCATGTGTTTGAACAGCTGCAACAGCATGGCACAGTCGATATTATTTATCTGACTACGCAGGATCAGGAGCTGATTGCACGTTTTAGTGCTTCACGCCGTCCGCATCCGCTGGCTGCACGTTTTAAAAGTCTGAATGAATGCATTCAGGAAGAAAAATTACTTTTGCTTCCGATCCAGTTGCGCTCGACGGTGCATATCGATACTTCTGACAAAAGTGTGCATGACCTGAAGCATACCTTACTGCATAAGCTCGGTCAGACCGATAACCTGATTCTGATTTTACAGTCTTTTGGTTATAAGCATGGTATTCCATTGGATGCCGATTATGTCTTTGATGTGCGTCATCTGCCTAACCCGCACTGGGATCTGGAACTACGTAAATTTTCCGGACTGGATCAGCCTGTACAGACTTTCCTGGAAAAGAGTGAGCAGGTAGAAGACATGTTCCAGGACATTTACAGCTTTTTGGAAAAATGGCTACCGGCTTTTGCTGAAGGGCACCGTCACTACATCACAGTTTCTGTGGGTTGTACCGGTGGTCAGCATCGTTCTGTTTATATTGTGGATAGACTAAAAAAAGCGCTTGAGGCAAAATGGTCTGTTCAAGTCCTCCACCGAGAAATGAAGCACTGGTCATGATTGATACGACGGTTGACGTAATTAACAAATTGGGTTTACATGCGCGGGCATCGGGTAAGCTCATTGAAGTCACCACCAAATTTCGTTCCAATATTCAGATTGGAAAGGGTGACAAACTCGTCGATGCAAAAAATATCATGTCCTTGCTCATGCTAGGAGCGGGCAAAGGCACAACATTACGCTTGGTACTTGAAGGAGCAGATGAAGAAAAAGCTTTATCTGAAATTCAGGCACTGTTTGCGGCAAAATTTTATGAGGCAGATTAATCGTGGCACGTCGACCGAGCAGTTTAACTGAAGAGGATTTCGAATCTTTAGAGGGACGCGCAAGTAAAACCGAACAGAAAAAAGCAGTCCAGCGTATGGCTGCTTTAGGCGCACAGTTGGCAGAACTGAGTGCGAAACAAATCAAGAACCTTCCTGTTGAAGAGCGTTTGATTGAAGCCTTGCTGGATGTTCAGCAAATTAGTTCACATGAAGCACGTCGTCGCCAATTCTCACGTATTGGTAAATTACTACGTAACGAAAATGAAACCGTAATTCTGTCCTATCTGACCCCAAAACAGGGTTTGAAAAAGACAGCACAATTACAGCGTTGGGTTGACCGTATTGTCAAAGATGGTGATCCGGCGATTAACGAATTTACCAAAACCTATAATGCAACAGAACGTCATACCTTACGTCAGCATTATTTGCGTGTACATCGTGATCTAAAAAATCAGGCACCTGAAGAAGAGGTTGCAGCATCAAAGCTGAAACTGTTCAACTATGTACAGCAAGTAGCATTGATTTCAGATAATTGATTTCGTGTCGATAGAGAAGGCGATCCTAAAAGGTCGCTTTTTTTATATCCGTATTTTACCAGACGGAAAATTATATAAGATTCATGATCTGGAATTATGAGCTTAAGCATAACTTTTAAAGAAACAATTTATAAGAATTGTAGTGGCTGCTTA
>NZ_DEZM01000183.1:0-8598 GCF_002364825.1 Acinetobacter sp. UBA3132
CAACGTGCATTTCTCCATGCTTGTTGTTGCTTTGAATCTAAAAAAGTCCAAGCGACAAAACGACTTTCTTTTTGCCCCTGCGTCATTTTAATGGTTTTCACATCTACTGCTCCGCTCTTACGCAACGCATTTAAAAGCACAGGCAATGTGGTTTTCTTAGAAACGAGTGTGCTAAACCAAAGGCATTGCTCAGCAAACTGTATGCTCTCTTGTACCATTTGGCAGACAAAGCGTTCTTCACCACCGTCACACCAGAGTTCATTTTTTTGACCACCAAAGTTTAACACCACCTTTGTCCGATCAGCCGGCTTGCCGAGTTTTCTTAATTTTTGTGTTGTTGTGGCATTTGCTTCATCTTGCGAGGCATGAAATGGCGGGTTACACATCGTCAAATCAAAACGCTCTGTGGGTTTAATCAGACCCTTGAAAATATTGTTTGAGTTCTTCTGCAATCGAATCTGAATCCCTTTACGTAGATTTGGATTCGCCTCGACAATAAATTGAGCACTTTTAACGGATGCAGAATGAATGTCTGAGCCGACAAATTTCCAACCATAGCTACGATGACCAATGATTGGATAAATACAGTTCGCACCAACCCCAATATCCAAGACTTGAACTGCAGGTCCTGTTGGAATCTGACCTTGATGATTGGCACTCAACAAGTCAGCCAGATAGTGGATATAGTCGGCTCTACCCGGAATAGGCGGACAAAGAAAATCTTGAGGAATATCCCAATATTGAATGCCATAAAAATGTTTCAGCAATGCTTTATTGAGAATTTTCACAGCGTGTGGATCAGAAAAATCGACTGAAAGATCATTATATTTATTTAGGCTAACAAAAGGTGCAAGTTCCGGACAAGTCTTCATTAACTGAGGGAAATCGTAACGACTGCGATGCAGATTTCGTACATGTAATTCCGATTTTTGTTGCGGAAAAGTTTTCTTTGCTTGCGCCATGTGTATGCCAATCATCAACGGGAGAACAGAATCATCTGATGAGACAGGCTCAATACCTGTCAATAGATCAATATTGTACGTGAATTCAGTTCATCATGACGAGCCCAACCCAATCAAGCCATTAAAAAAGACATCCGAGGATGTCTTTTTTAATTCCTGCTTAAGATCGATTAAGCAGGAAGTTGACCATGCTCTTTCATTAAGGCAATAAACTGTTCTTCATTTAATACTGGCACGCCGAGCTTTTCTGCCTTATCCAGCTTCGAACCAGCTTTCTCACCTGCAACCACACATTTGGTTTTACTCGACACACTGCCACTCACACGTGCGCCTAAAGCTTGCAGCAATTGAGTTGCTTCATCACGCCCCATAGAGCTTAAAGTTCCAGTTACCACCCAGCTTTCGCCATTCAAAGGCTGACGTGTTGGCGCAATTGGTGCATCCCAGTGAATACCCGCTGCCAATAGACGATCCAGTACTTCCAGGTTATGCGGTGCCTGGAAGAAATCCAGAATCCATTCAGCCGTAATATCACCGACATCTGGGGTTTTCTTTAGCGCATCAAGATCAGCACGACGTAAAGCATCCAGCGTCTGGAAAGTATTGGCCAGCATACGTGCTGTGGTTTCACCGACACCACGAATACCTAATGCATAAATGAAAGCAGCCAATGTCGTTTTCTTACTGTTTTCGATAGAATCAATCAAGTTCTGAACAGATTTCTCGCCCATTTTTTCAATCTGTAGCAGCTGATCACGATGTTCATGCAGGTGATAGATATCAGCCACATCTTTCAACAGATTCAAGTGCAATAAAGATTCTACCCAACGATCGCCCAAGCCTTCGATATCCATTGCCTTACGTGACACAAAATGACGGATGGTTTCAATACGTTGTGCAGCACAATACAACTCACCTGAACAGCGTGCCAGTGCTTCACCTTCTGGCATCACTACAGGGGAACCACACACCGGACAGTTTTTTGGCAGATATACTTCAACTGCGTCAATCGGACGGAATTCTGGCCAGACTTTTTCAACTTTAGGAATGACATCCCCACTACGGTAAACGCTGACCGTATCCCCGATCCGTACATCCAGACGGTGAATTTCGCCAATGTTATGCAAGGTCACATTGGAAACTGTCACGCCACCAACTGCGACGGGATTCAAGCGTGCGACAGGGGTCAAAGTCCCGGTACGCCCCACCTGCCAGTCAATATTTTCAACTGTCGTCAGTGCTGCAACCGCAGGAAATTTATAAGCCGTTGCCCAGCGTGGTTCACGACTTAAAAAGCCCAATTGCTGCTGCTGTTTCAGGTCATTGACCTTGATCACCATGCCATCAATCTCAACACTGAGGTTTGGACGTTCCTTATTGATCTGCTCATAGACTTGCTGTACGTCTTCAATGCTATCGCAGATGAAATGGCGTTCACCCACGGCGAAACCAAAGTGCTGTAACCATTCCAGACTTGCTGACATCGTGGTCTGTCCATGATGCGGCACACACTGCGCAATACCATAGGCATAGAATGCGAGTGGACGTGAAGCAGCAATATTTGGGTCCAGCTGACGTAAACTACCTGCGGCGGCATTGCGTGGATTGGCAAAAGTCTTTTCACCTTTGGCCAAGTTCGCCGCATTCAGCTTTTCAAAACCGGATTTCGGCATCAAGACTTCACCACGTACTTCCAGCAGGTCAGGCACCTTGCAGTGACCTTCACATAATAATTTTGGCAGGTTGCGGATAGTTTTTACATTCTGGGTAATGTCTTCCCCAGTTTCACCATCGCCACGGGTTACACCGCGCACTAATACCCCATGTTCATACCACAGGGAAATGGCCAGACCGTCAAATTTCAGCTCGACATCATATTCAATTTTCTGGTTCGGCAAGCGTTCTTCAATACGGCGGGCAAAGGCAAATAAATCTTCTTTATTAAATACGTTGCCTAAAGACAGCATCGGTACGGCATGCGTTACAGTCACGAATTTTGCTAAAGGCTGACCACCGACACGGTTAGTCGGTGTATCCGGCTGCACCAATGCTGGATATTGTTCTTCAAGGGCTTTGAGCTGATGAAAAAGCTGATCATATTCACTGTCCTCAATCGTCGGCTGATCCATCACATAATAGGCATGATTATGCTTGGCAATCAGTTGAATCAGCTGGCGCATTTGCGCAACGACAGTGGTTTCCTGGGTCATAGTTTCACCATAAAAAAGGGCGGAAAACCCGCCCTGTATATTCTTCAGTTTTGGCTATTATAAAAATCGAAATGTCCAGTTTCAATACAGAAACTTAGACTTCTGCTGGCTGTCCCGCACGGTAATCAATCGCCTGATGACGCCAGAACTCACGCAGCTGCGGTGTAAACTCCTGCTGGTTCTGATCATAGACAATACCGTCTACTTCACGGGCAATCAGACGTGAAATACTGTCCATGGTATCAAAAGCATTTTGTACATCACTGTGCGGCAGTGCCAGGAAGAATGCCAGACCTTTTACTTCTTCAGTTGACAAAGTTTCCAGATCAAAACCTTCCATACCTGTATCCGTGATCTGCAATACCGAGAATAGCAGTTTAGAACCATCTTCGCTGTAGCGATGGAAACAAGCTAGCTCACCATAGCGCAGGCCGTATTTCAGCAGAACTTTTAGCGTTTTTTCACCAGACAATACACGGCCTTGTGGAATGACACTCAGCGAAATAATCATTTCCGCATTCGCCAATGCACACTCATCATCCACGACTTTCTGTTCATGCAGATGCGCATCAAGAATACTGCTTTCATCTTCAAAGTCTGAAATTTCAGCTTTTTCAATATTACTGTTCAGGCTAAATTCAGCAGGTTTGACTTCCTCTGTAACAGCATTTTCAGCCTTAGCTTCCTCAGCAAATGATTCTTTTACTTCAGCTTTTGCGACTTCTGCTTCAGCCTCTTGAACGATTGGCGTATCCAGCGGGCTTTCAGATTCTGCTACAGGCTTGGCTGTTTCCGTCAATGTCGGCTCTACTTTTGCCGTTTCTTTTGGTTCTGTTGCAGGTGCTGTGCTTTCAACAGTTTCCGCATTCAGGCTCGGTTCAACACGTTGCGCCTCTGCCTCCTGTGCTGACAGCTGGGCACGCACATGACGCGGAATAACCGGTGTCTGACTGTCTGGATCAATATGTAATTCCGAATCCAATGATGGTGCTGCATCAGCAGGTTTTTTCATGATCATTCGAATGCCCAAGAGCATAATCACGACTGCTACAACAATCCCGAGAATAGTAGTGATTTCCATTTTATGCCTCCGCAGCTAAGCCGTATTCTTTTGCCTGTTCCAAATTCACTGTAACCAGTTTTGAGGTGCCCGGTTCAGGCATGGTCACACCCAAGAGGTCTGTTGCCATCATCATTGCAAGCTTATTATGTGTGATGTAAATAAATTGCACTTGTTCTGAAAGCTCTTTGACTAAATTACAAAAACGCCCCACGTTCGCATCATCCAATGGTGCATCGACTTCATCGAGCACACAGAATGGCGCTGGATTGAGACGAAAAATCGCAAACACCAGAGCCAATGCAGTTAATGCTTTTTCGCCACCAGACAATAAAGCCAATGAACTGTTACGCTTACCTGGTGGTCGTGCCATCAGTTTTACACCTGATTGCCATCCATCTTCAAGACTTAAGCTCGCTTCACCGCCATTAAATACTTTCGGGAACAGGTTTTGCAATTCAGCATTGACCTGATCAAAAGTATGCATAAACAGCTTGCGCGTTTCCTGATCGATGCTCTTCATGGCCGCCTGCAGCTGCTCGACGGTATTTTCCAGATCCTGAATCTGATGGCTCAACTCATTATAGCGTTTTGAAACCTCTTCATATTCTTCAGATGCTGCAAGATTCACCGCTCCGAGCTTGTCGAACTGCGATTGGGCTTTTTCCAGCTTGACCTGATGTACTTTGACTTCGATATTCAGACCGGTAATGACTTCACTATTCAATTCTTTTAGCTGCTCAGAATAGTGTTGCAGATCAGATTTAGCTGCCTGCCAGGCCAGGCGTTTCTGTTCCAGTGTATTCCGCAACATTTCATCCTGCTGCTGGAACTGATGACGCTGTTCAGTGAGCCGCTGTTGTTTATTTTGTACCTGATTCAGCTCGACCTGCCATTCCGACCAGGTTTTTTGCAGTTTCCCTGTCAATTCCACCTGCTGGTTAAACTGGCTTTCCAGATGCGGCAGTTCTAACTGTACCGGATCAATAAATTTCTTGGCCTGTTCAATCTGGCTAATAATTTGCTGGTATTGCTCTTTCAGGAATACCCGGTCTTTTTCTAGTAATTCGACTTGCTGTTTGGACTGAACCGATTGACGACGAGTAATTTCCAGTTCCTGCTGAGCATTGTGGGTTTGCTGCTGGCAATCTTCCAGTTGCGTAGTCAGTTCATCCAGCTGGAATTGCAAGGTCTTATAATTCGGTAAAGCCTGTTCCAGTTTTAGGTTTAATGCATGCAGATCAATTTCCAGATCATCTTTTTGCATTGCATCTTCTTCAAGCTGTTCATCTAGCTGCTGGAGCTGGTTCTGCAACTGCTGTTTCTGCACAGCAAAAGCCTGAGCGGCGCTTTGCACTTTGGCAATATTTAAGTCCAGCTGTTGCAGCTGCTTCTGTGCCTGTTGCTGTTGACTGGTGATTTGCTGTAGCTGAATTTGCAGCGCTGTCAGCTGTTCTTTTGATTCAGCCAAATGCTGTTCAGCTTGGCGGGATTGCTCTTCCAGCTTAGCTAGTTGTAGTTCAATTTCATCCAGACGAATCCGGTGGCTCAGTGCGCCTTGACCTGCCTGGCTAGCTTCATCAAACTCTAGTCCAATCACCCAGTCTGGACCGACATGATAAGCATCTAAACTAAGGATGGATTGACCCGACTGCAATTGGTTTTGTAGTTGTAGCGCTTGCTGAAGGGTTTCCACTACGGCGACCTGCTGCCATAAAGAATACTGTGGTTTTTCAATCCAGTCCGCCAGAGATTGGACATTTGCTAGCTGGATTTTAGCAGGCGATTGCTGTGCTTTCAGTTGACGTGCTGTATTTTCCAGAAAATGATCTGAATCCGAAAGTACCTGAGCAGACAGCCATTTTTCCAGGAATTTTTCGATCAGGCTGGCATGGGCTTTGCCCTGCTCATTCAGTTTTAGCACATGCATCAGTTGCACGGTATCCGCTTTAGCTGCCGGATTAGCTTTCGCCAGAAGTTGGGAAAGGTTTTTCTTTTCTGCATTCAATACTTGCAACTCAGATTTCAACTGTATCTGTTGTTGCTGTTGTTCGCTATGTGCCTGTTTGACCTGTTCCAGCTGCTGGCTCAGCTCAACATAATGGCTTTCTAGGCGAATAAGCTGTTGTTCAGTATCAGCTTTCTCCCGATGATACTGTTCCAGCTCATCTTGCTGTGCTTGATTCTGAATCTGAGCTGATTGTTGCTGCAAGGTTTCTTTTTGCTGCTCGATACGAATGATATTTTTAGCTAATTGCTCGCTTTGTGCCAGCATCTGCATCTTGCGCTGCTGTTGCTGTTCGACTTGAGTTTTAATCCGAGCAAACTGGGTCGCGACTGAAGCCTGTTGAGATTTCAGTTCCTGCAAACCTTGTTGCTGATCCTGACTTAAACCTTCCTGTTGTTGTAACTGTGTGGTTTGATCTTCTAGTTGCTCTTGTAGGGTATCCAGTTGCAATTCAATCAACTGTAAACGTTCTTTGGTTTGAGCTTTCTGTTGTTCTAGTTGCACCAGGCTGGTTGAGTTTTGCTCCAGCAGAGACTGTTTCTGCTTCAGGTTTATTTCCAGTTCAGCCAGCTTTTTCTCGGCCTGTTGCCATTCATTTTGCAATGGGGTGGACTGCTGAATCAGACGCTGAAACAGCTCACTGGTTGCTCCCAGATCGTGCTCAACCGTGGTCAGTTCAGAACGTACTAACTTGAAGCTGTCGCCTAGCGTGTTCATCTCAACGGTATATTCTTCCTGCAAGCGCTGGCTTTGCTCGCACTGGAATGACAGTATTTCAATTTTCAGGGTACGGATCTGCCCTTCGAGTTCTTTATATTGAATTGCAGTTTCGGACTGGCGTTTTAAGGTTTTGAGTTGGGACTTGAGTTCGGAAGCAATATCTTCTAAGCGAGACAGATTCTGGGTGGTATGTTCCAGATGCTGCATGGTTTCGCGACGACGGGCCTGATAGCGCGATACGCCCGCTGCCTCTTCGATATAAACCCGCATTTCTTCAGGCTTGGCATCGACCAGACGGTTAATCATGCCCTGCTCGATAATGGCGTAGGAACGTGGTCCCAGACCAGTACCCAGGAAAATATCAGTGATGTCACGACGACGACATTTGGTGCCATTCAGGAAATATTCAGACTTGCCATCCCGGTTGACCTGACGGCGTACGGCCAGCTCGTTATAGGCATTATAGGCACCGCCGAGCTTGCCATAGGTATTTTCAAAGCGCAGTTCTACACTGGCAATTCCCACCGGTTTACGTTTGGCCGTTCCGGTAAAAATCACATCCTGCATGCTGCCGCCCCGTAACTGACGGGCACTCGACTCCCCCATTACCCAGCGAATTGCATCGATGACGTTAGACTTGCCACAACCATTGGGCCCCACAACGGCAGTCCGGTTATCTTTAAAGTGTAAAGTTGTACTATCGGCAAAAGATTTGAAGCCTGAAAGTTTTAAACTGCTTAAACGCATAATGTCCTGATTTAACGGCGCGAGCGTCTCGCCCACGCAAGTTCAATTTGTTTCATCCGTGTTAGTGATTCCAACACAAGGTTGCGCAAGTGTCGACAAAAATCTTCCATAAATAAAGTGGCCTGATGTGATTTTCGGCTCAGAATTGCATCAGTTACCAGCTTAAACAGATCAAAAGATTCTTGTAGCTCGCGCTTGGAAATATTCAGGGTTAAAAAGTAACTGCGTCGCAGTGAAGGCAGTAGCTCATGGTAGTAACGCATCAGATAGGGATTACCAACCATGTCCTGCTGCTCCAAGCCCTGAAAGATCAAATCATAAAACTTTTCGGTGTGACCTTGACGGGTTTCCGCTTCTAATTGTTCTAATAATAGCTGAACACGCTCTGCCTCATGCGGGCGCCAGGTTTCAGCCATACGCTGCACGATCTGACCTAGCAGAAGACAGCACATTTCAAACAGGGCACGAACTTGCAGTGCAGACATTTCTGAGACAATGGCACCGCGGCGCGGATAGATTTCGATGAGCTGGGTGCGTTCCAGCAATAATAATGCCTCGCGTACAGAACCACGACTGACATCAAGTTCTGATGCAATTCTCAGTTCCTGGATCCGCTCACCTTCGACGAGCTCACCACGAATAATCTGTTCACTGATATGCCTGGCGATCTGCTCAGACAAGCTGTTTGCTTTTTCCTCGTGCATGGCCATCCTGTCTTTATTTTTATTGATGCAGTTCTTGTCATGCTGAATGACTTTTCATTTATTTAACCTATTTTATTGAAGGAATGCTTTGACATTGTCAGACAATATTCTGTCTACGCAGCCAACCAGCCTCTATATAAACCAGCTTAGCGGTTGTTTATGCTGTTTTTTATTCTCTTTATCAGCG
>NZ_DEZM01000190.1:0-3298 GCF_002364825.1 Acinetobacter sp. UBA3132
GCAGATATTTAAAGATAGTTTTATCTTTTGGCAAGCTAGCCTGATAAGTGAGCCCTGGCGGCTGTGGACGGCACATTGGGTGCACGTTGGCTGGACGCACTATTTCCTGAATATGCTGGCCTTTATCTGCTTGCCCTTTATCTTTCCACGTGTTTCGGTGTGGAACTTCGTCAGTATTCTACTGGTCTTGCCTCCGCTGATCAGTCTTAGCTTTTATTATTTCCTGCCAGATATTGAGGCTTATGCTGGACTGTCGGGTGTCTTGCATGGTGCGTATGCCGCTGTGGCCTGTGTGCATCTGTTGTATAAGAAAGAACGCAGTTTTGCAGCCTTGGTATTGTTTCTGATTTTTGCCAAGCTGGTCTGGGAAAATACCATCGGCAGTGAGGGCACGGCCCAATTGATTGGTAGTCCGGTACTGGTTGAAGCGCATTTGCTGGGTGTGATCTGGGGGATTGTAGTGGCCAATCTATATATCATTGGTAATTACTGGCTGGATCAATGATGCAGTTGGCATAAATAACAAAAAAGAAAATGTAAATTGTCATTTTCATTTCGCACAGTCTGGTGCAGAGTCAGAAGCATAATAATCAGATTGGTCTGTAAATCGGACTTACAAGACAAAGGAAAAGGGAATCCAAGTATGGTGGACATTCCCAGAGAATAACAATAGGAATACACATGCAAAATGATGCTGAAAACAGATCGGGAATAGGTCTGTTGCGTTATATCTGGACAGAATGGATCTCGACATTTGTCGTACTGGTCTTGCTGTTACTGACTCTTGTCATTGGTACGGGTGAAATGATCCATGGGCAATTGCTGCGCATGGGTGAACGGCTTTATGGCGACCCAGCTACGGGGATGCAGTATTCATTCCTACGTGCTGAACCAACCCGACCGCAATGTGAACGGAACATCGATGTCGATAGCCGTGTCCAACAGCAGATGAAAGCTGATGCTGCCGATGAATATGCCGATTTTTTTGGCGTGCGTTCCGAGGCGGATGTACGTGCAGCAGTCATGCAGGCGCAACAGGTTTGTGAAGAGTCTCATGCTTTTTATACCCAAGCCATAAATCATATCAATGCTCATCCGAGTATTCGTGCTTACCGTAGCTTTGAAACCAGTTTCTTTGGTCTGTTCAAGTTTGGTGTGGAAAACCGTGCATTGCTGCTGGTGATTATGGTGGTATTTGCTGCCATCAGTGCGACCTTGAAAACCCATCATATTGGCCTGCGCAGCCCAGCCACCAAAATTGATTTCCGGGTCTATACACTGGCTATGCTCGTCGCTAATGCCTTCCTGGCATTCTCATCTTATAGCCAGTATCAGTCAGTACTGAACTCTGGCGTGGCCATGGGAGAGATGAAATACATCTACTGGCTGTGGATGATTCTGTTTAGCACCTTAACCCTGATCAGCTTGTTCCAGGTGATTAAGTTGCCGAAGCCTACCCGTGAAGGCGGCAGTTTTGGTCTGGCTTTCCTGAGCGTACCGCTGTATGCCTATATGGCCATCAGTACCGGGATTAACTTTACCTTCTTCATGGATTATCCAATGGGGCAAGGGATTTATCTAGGTCAGCTGGTCGAGTTCTCTAGCATCTTCCTGAACCTGGCGCTGTTTATCTGGGCCGGCATGTTGCTGAAACAGACCCGTGTCGTGGATATGTTCCTGAATATTCTGCGTCCATGGAATCTGGCACCGGAAACCCTGACCTGGTTAATCCTGCTGGCAGCTGCATTGCCAACCGCTTATACCGGCGCATCAGGGATCTTCGTCATTGCCGCTGGTGCGATTATCTATAAGGAAGTCTGGAATGCCGGCGGTCGCCGTCAGTTTGCCTTGGCAGCTACTGCCATGTCGGGTTCTCTGGGTGTCGTATTACGTCCATGTCTATTGATTGTGGTTGTAGCCTCATTAAATAAAGAAGTAACGACAGACTTGCTGTATCACTACGGTGTGTATGTATTCTTACTAAGTTCGACCCTGTTCCTGGTAATTTCACTGTTTTTTGCTGAAAGTAAGTTTCGTATTGCCCCAGCAGGCGTAGCAGCACCACAATCAGGTCGTGCCTTCCTGGCTGTGATTCCATACATCGTGATCTTTGTACTGATCTGGATGTTCTACAAATATGCATTGTCGACCAGTCTGAACGAGTTTACTGCACCAGTGATGATGCCAGTCATTTTGTTAATGATTGTACTGTATGACAAACTGCGCCATCAGCCTGCACCAATACCACCAGTAGGACATTGGGATGAAAGTCTTAATATGAATCTGAATGGGATTGGTGGTACAGCGGCACAGCCTGAATCGTCACCTGGTTCATCCTTACGTCAGTCCGGTTTCTGGAAATCCATGCATATTTCCAGCAGCGAAACAGTAGGGCATATCGGTGCACTGGTCATTTTGATGGCTTTGTCCGTCAGCGTTGGCGGTTTGCTGGAGCGTCTGGAAATCATGGAAGCTTTCCCGACAGATATTAACAGCACGATTCTGGTCATTACCATGATTGTTGGCTTGATGATCTTTGTGGGCATGATCATGGATCCGTTCGGCGCCGTGATTCTGATTTCCGCAACGGTAGCGCCGGTAGCGTACCAATATGGCATTCATCCGGTACATTTCTGGATGATCACCCTGATTGGCTTTGAACTGGGGTATGTGACGCCACCAGTAGCATTGAATCATCTGCTGGCCCGGCAGTCGATTGGTGATGCTGAAGTGGCAGAAGCAGATGCAGAGGTACGACATTTGTCCTTCTATTACCGCTATGAACGCTGGATTCTACCAGTAATTGTATTACTGCCAGCAATGCTGATCATTGCCTATGTCCCCTACCTGTTCAAGCTGTTCGGCTGGTATCACTAACACCGGATATTAAAAAAGCACCTACGGGTGCTTTTTTATTGCTGCCTTTAAGAGGACGGATGATTTCGTTTAAAGCTGTTTTGTAATAGAGGACTACATAGCAAAATGGCTGAGAAAATCAGAGCCAGTCCAAGCAGGCTCATAATATCGGGGATTTCTTTCCAGAAGATATAGCCCCAAATTCCGGCAAAGATGATCGCCACATAGTTGACAGGTCCGATCTGTCCGGCAGGTGCCAGCTTGTAGGCATTGGACATCAGGATCTAGCTGATATTAGCCAAAACGCCTGCTGCAATCAGATAAGCCAGTTCAGTCAGATGATAAGGGCGCCAGTGCCAGAACATCGGAATCACTGAAACCAGTGTGCCAATAAAGCAAAAATAGAACACGATCCGTTCTGGTGGTTCAGTATCTGTCAGCG
>NZ_DEZM01000189.1:0-14403 GCF_002364825.1 Acinetobacter sp. UBA3132
GAAAATATTCAGCAGCGCTGGCAACACATTCATCAGGATGCGAATGATTTGACGCTGGTCGTTGAACATGAATAACAGGTCATAGGCTATGCAGATTTAATTCAGGAATACACCTGGGAATTTGATAGTGGATATTTGCGAATTCAGGCTTTTGTAGTTGATCAGGCTCATCGTGGGCAAGGTGGGGGAAAAGGCTCATTGCAGCGATTGAAGAGTTAGCTAAACAACGTATTTTAAAATTGATACAAGTAAATAGTGGCAATCGTGAGGAACGTTTAACTGCACATGCTTTTTATCAAAATCTGGGTTTTGATGCTTACAGTATCGGTTTTCGAAAATATCTGGCTTAATCAGCCTGCTCAGATAACAGGCTGATTAGATCAGGAGGAGGATCAGGAAATATCTGCCGGGAAAGTAATGACTTTCTCAAGCTTCATCTGATTGGTGGCAATCATCAACAGACGATCCACCCCAAGTGCGATCCCAGAACATTCCGGCATATTCGGTAAAGCAGCCAACAGATATTCATCAATCGGTATGACATGTAAACCGAGAGAGCTACGCTCTGCATTATCTGCTTCAAAGCGTGAGCGTAACACTTCCGCATCAATCAGCTCATCATAGGCATTCGCCAGTTCCAGACCTTCTATATAAAGTTCGAAACGTGCTGCAACCAGTTCACCATCTTCATCGATTTTGGTTTTTGCTAATGAAGCAAGTTCAGGCGGGAAATCGGTCAGAAATACCGCTGTGTCAAATCCCAAGCTCGGTTCCACCATATGCGAGAACAACAGGTCAATATAAGCCAGACGATCCTGCCCCAGATCCAGATTTAAACCGACTCGACGACAGCAGTCTTTTAACTCTTTTAAAGTTGCCTGTAAGGGATTCAAATCCAGTCGATCCATAAAGGCATGCTTATAGCTCAGTACCGTTGGACGGACTTCACCAAAACGGGCTTTTAATACCACATTTAACAGATCTGAAACTTCAAACATCAGGTCTTTCAGGCTAAAGCCCGGACGATACCATTCCAGCATGGTGAATTCGCTATTGTGCTTACGGCCATGCTCATCATCACGAAACACTTTGCAGATCTGGTAAATCGGACCACTACCACTTGCCAGCAGGCGTTTCATCGCAAATTCAGGAGAAGTTTGCAGATAATGGGTATTGAGCTTACCCAGTACATGACGTTGTGCTTGCACAGATGCCAGATGCACATCGGTCACACCCGCTTGAGACAAAATCGGGGTTTCTACTTCCAGCACATCACGTTCCGCAAAGAACTGACGCAGCTGTGCATATAAATGAGCACGTGCGCGCATCGCATTTACATCACAGCTCGGTTGATAAGCAATCGTCATGCTTTCGGCCCTCCATGTGCTGCCCATTCACGACGTAACGGATAGGTCTTACGTAAATGGTCAAAAGCCTGTTGATCGACTTTAGCGTCTTTTAAGCAAGCACGCAGATTGGCATCGTCACGTTGGATATCATAGATTTCATCCAGGTGCTGTTTGAGAGCTACTTTTAAATCCTGCCCTGTAAAATATGGCACACATTCTGGTAACTGGCTTTCAAACTGCTTATTAATTTCATAGCCAAAATGACGACAGAAAGCCTCATAGATCATTTGTGTACCACGCGCCTTACCTTCCAGACTATAACCGGCAATATGTGGCGTTACCAAGCTGGCCAGGTCCAGTACTTCAGCCGAAATCACCGGTTCATGTTCAAATACGTCCAGTACCACCTGACGCTGATTTGCACTGATATCAGCGATTAATGCTGCTTCTTCAACGACTGGTCCACGCGCTGAATTGATCAGGATGGTTTCAGGCTTCATTTGGGCAAAGGCCTCTGCATTGATCATATGATAAGTCGGATGCTCACCCTGTTTGGTCAAAGGAACATGAATACTGATCGCATCGGATTGCGCCAATAAGCTTTGCAGATCAACCTGTTCAATATGGTCTCTTTGTACAAAAGGATCACAACCGATCACATGCCAGCCTAGCAGTCCTGCCATATAAGCCAGTCGCGTACCCACGTTGCCTAGCCCAATAATTCCCAAGGTAAAATTGGGGCCAGCATCCAGGAGTGCTGGACGAAGTTTTAATAAGGCAGTAATCACGTACTCAGCTACGGCTTGGGCATTACAACCGGCGGCATTGCTCCAGGCAATTCCCTGCTGTTCAAGTGCAGCAATATCCAGATGATCCGTACCAATCGTGGCACTACCAACAAACCTGACCGGGCTGCCTTCTAGTAGCTGTGAATTGACTTTGGTCACTGAACGCACCAGTAAGGCATCTGCATCCTGCACATCTGCCGCAGTCAGTGTACGCCCTGCACAATGCTGAATCTCGGCAAATTCTGCAAAGAAATAATCGGTAAATGCCAGATTTTCATCTGCGACAATTTTCATAATGCCTTCCAACAACACAATGCCGTTATCTTAACGCGTGATGCTGCTGATGACTATTCAGTTATGTGGACTTCTATTTTCTTAAGTGATTAAAAAAACCGAAGACTGGCTTCGGTTTAACTACAAAAAAACATTAATAGTTTAGGAAGCCGCAGATACAACATGATCAATAATACCCTGCGCATTGAGCGCGGCAATTTCTTCGGGACTACGGAACTGGGACAGAATCTGCTGGGTATGTTGTCCCAGTTTTGGCGGTGCATGACGATATTGTACAGGTGTATCCGACAGCTTGATCGGTGAACCAACCATTTTAAACTGGGCGTTTAAAGGATGCGGTAAATCCACCAGCATTTCCCGTGCAGCAACTTGGGGCTCATTCAAAGCATCTTCAATCGAGTTAATCACACCGACGGGGACTTTGACCGCGTGAATGGCATCAACCCAGTCTTTGGCATTTTTTGCAAGAAAATATTCTGATAATAAGGGAATCAGTTCATCACGATGTTTCACCCGATCCTGATTGCGCTGGAATTTTTCATCCTGCAAAAGTTCAGGTAACTCAATTGCCATGCATAAATCCCGGAATTGCTTATCATTGCCACAGGCGATAATAAATTCCTTATCTTTGGCTTTAAAGGTTTGATAAGGCACAATATTGGGATGATGATTTCCCATTCGTTTTGGTGCTGTGCCTGAAGTTAGATAGTTCATCCCCTGATTGGCCAAAGCGGCTACCTGTACATCCAGCAAAGACATATCGATATATTGACCTTTACCTGTATGATGACGAGCCAACAGCGCAGCCTGAATGGCAATGGTCGCATACAGCCCGGTTTGAATATCCACAACCGCTACACCGACCTTCTGTGCTCCACCACCCGGGACATCATCTGCTTCACCGGTAATGCTCATCAGACCTGACATGCCCTGAATAATAAAGTCATAACCCGGCTCTTCGGCACGAGGCCCGTTCTGACCAAAGCCAGTAATCGAACAATACACCAGCTTCGGATTAATGGCCTTTAAGCGTTCATAATCCAGCCCATAGCGTGCTAATGCACCCACTTTATAGTTTTCAATCACCACATCGGCAGTTTTGGCAATATCCCGGATGAGTTCCTGTCCTGGTTCAGAGGCAATATCGACAGTGACCGAATATTTATTACGATTGGCACACTGAAAATAGCCTGCCTCACGGGTATTTTCACCAGATGGCGTTTTCATCCACGGTGGTCCCCACATGCGGGTATCATCCCCTACACCTGGACGCTCGATCTTAATCACTTCAGCACCCAGATCTGCCAGAATTTGTCCACACCATGGTCCTGCCAGCACTCGGCTTAAATCCAGTACGCGTATTCCTTTTAATGCACTCATGCTCAATCCTTTTTTCATTGGCTAGGAAACCCAGCCTTTATAATGTTGATGATTACTGACTTGCAGTCGCTGGACGAGTTGGTTTCTTCGCAGTCACCGATCCAACTGAATCGCCATGTTCTGCTTCAGCCGGCTTCACCAGGCTAGACTGTTGTGGATCATATTGACGCTCACGAATAAACAGTCTTGGAATCACCCCGGCAATAAAGTACGCAGTTCCCATCACGATAAATGCCATGGTGAATGAACCACCTGCGGCGATAAAACCGATAGTTGCCGGTGCAATCGCAGCACCTAGACGGCCCATGTTATAGGCTCCGCCAATTGCCGTACCGCGTACATCAGTTGAAAAGGTTTCAGCCATATAAGTTGCATTGACACCGTATGGAATTCCGTAAAGGAAACCGAAAGTAATCAATAAGTAGGCAATATTGGTTGGGGTGTTATAGAAAATGATGATTGGCAGGAAAGCCGCTGTACTGACCGTACCAAATACAAAGGTAATACGACGTCCAAATTTATCCGCTGCATAACCGGCAATAATTTTGCCCAGAATCATGGCGGTATAAGCACCGACCATATAGCCAGTCAAGGCTTTGAAATTCATATTGAGTTCGGTTTCCAGATAGGTCGGCATCCAGTTATTGACACCGTAATAACCAAACTGCAGAAATGCGGCAGTTGTCATCCATAACAGGAACATACGGCGATGCGACTGATGACCAAAGATACGCTTATAAATGCTTTCTGATGGTTGTTGAGCAGTAACTGTTGTTTCTGGATTTTCCAGTTTCAGCGCTTTACGTTTCGCCTGCTCGATTTTCGCTTCCTGCCAGGATGCTGGCTCTGGCACAAAACGCATAAATAGCAATGCAAAAGCGGCGGGAATGATTGTCACGTAGAACAGCATGCGCCAGCCATAGTCTGGAATAATCGCACCAGCCATCAAAGTCGCCACGATATAACCGACAGTTTGACCCGTCTGTAAGGTACCTAGTACTGTAGTGCGGTATTTGGTCGGTACATATTCTGCCATCAAGGTATTACAGGCCATGTACAGTGAACCCAGGCCGAATGCACCAATAAAGCGAAGTACCATGAATTGCTCATAGCTTTGAGTGAAACCCAAGATACAGGTCATAATTGAGAAAAACACGACTGACCAGGCGATGGTTTTTACCCGTCCAAACTTGTCGCATGCCCATCCACCCGTAATCCCGCCAAGTGCCATCCCGGCCAAAGAGGCACTCCCCAGCATTCCGGCCTGAAATGAAGTCAGGCCAAACTCTGCTTTGAGACTGGTCAAGCTAAATGACAGCAACATGATGTCTACACCGTCAATCACCAGAGAGACGAATGCGAAGATAAATGCCAGTTTCCAGGTATGGGCATGAATGCGATGAGCTGTGCCGACATTATTCGGTAGCTTTATCCCCAAGGCAACGGCGTCCTGATGGAGACTATTTTGATTTTCGTTGTTCATGTATTACCTCATTTTCCCAAATGAGTCATCGACATTCCTCTGTCTTCAGGTTTACAGCAGCGTTCTTTATTCTTTTTCTGCTTACATCTTATGAACTTCTGCTTATTAATACTGAGAATGACAAGAAAGCTTCACGATGAATCCTTTATTTAAGTTATTGACCGGTTTTTAGGGACAAAAGCCCTAAGGATGCTCAATCCTGAGCATCCCGAATTTAGAAAATAAATTAATTAGAAAAAGCTGCGATACCTGTTTGAGCACGACCGAGAATCAGTGCGTGTACATCATGGGTACCTTCATAGGTATTCACCACTTCCAGGTTGACCAGATGACGCGCCACACCAAATTCATCAGAGATACCATTACCGCCCATCATGTCACGCGCAACACGAGCAATATCCAGGGCTTTACCACAGTTATTTCGTTTGATCAGTGAAGTTCCTTCTACCGAAGCAATCCCTTCATCTTTCATACGGCCAAAACGTAAAGCGATCTGTAAGCCAAGCGCGATTTCAGTTTGCATATCGGCCAGTTTTTTCTGAATTAGCTGGTTGGCTGCCAATGGGCGACCAAACTGTTTACGGTCCATGGTGTATTGATGTGCAGTATGCCAGCAGAACTCCGCAGCTCCCATCGCACCCCAGGCAATCCCGTAACGTGCACTGTTCAGACAGGTAAATGGACCTTTCAAGCCGCGTATTTCTGGGAAGGCATTTTCTTCAGGGACAAAGACATTATCCATCACGATTTCACCGGTGATCGAAGCACGCAAACCCACTTTGCCGTGAATCGCTGGTGCAGACAAACCTTCCCAGCCTTTTTCCAGAATAAAGCCACGGATATCCCCAACATTACCTTCAGCAGAGACTTCTTTCGCCCAGACCACAAATACATCGGCAATCGGACTATTGGTAATCCACATTTTTGCGCCAGTTAAGCGGTAACCACCATCAACTTTCTTAGCACGGGTAATCATGCTACCCGGATCTGAACCATGATCTGGTTCAGTCAGGCCGAAACAGCCGATATATTCACCAGTTGCCAGTTTTGGTAAATACTTCTGTTTTTGTTCTTCAGAGCCAAATTCATTGATTGGCACCATCACCAGCGAGCTTTGGACGCTGGCCATAGAACGGTAACCTGAATCGACACGTTCAACTTCACGAGCAATCAGGCCATAACTGACATAATTTAAGCCTGCACCACCGTACTGTTCAGGAATCGTCGGTCCTAGCAAACCGAGCTCACCCATCTCACGGAAAATGGTCGGATCAGTCTGTTCATGACGGAATTGTTCTAATACACGTGGTTGAAGCTTACCCTGACAATAAGCGCGTGCAGATTGCATAATCATGCGCTCTTCTTCTGTCAGTTGCTGCTCCAGTAAAAATGGGTCTTGCCAGTCAAAATAGTTTTTCTGGGCTTTTTTTGTATTAACCATTTGATTCATCGCATCCTCTGCTTAGCTGTCTATTGTTCTCAATCTTCTGACTTGATCCTAGGCAGGAATGAAACAGCTTTCAAACGAGTATTTAGCATATAGATATGCGTTAATTGCATAACTGAGATATGAGTCTTTCAATCAACAAACTTGTAAGCCTGATTAACTCAATGCTGTAGACCAAAGTTGTATATAGGTTTACGTTTAATATGTCATTTTGTGATAGGACGATATTTTCAGGGAGGAAATTATGCGCCGAAAAATCCCTTCTACCCAAAGCCTCATGTGCTTCGAATCTGCAGCACGCCATGCCAGTTATACCCATGCTGCACAGGAGCTCTTTCTGACTCAGAGTGCGATCTCACGTCAGATCCAGCATCTGGAAGAATTACTCGAGGTACAATTGTTTAGCCGTACGCGTCATGGCGTGGAACTGACCGCAGCAGGACAGCAATATTATGAAAGTATCAAACCTTTATTAATAAGTCTGGAACAAGCTACGCTGGATGTCATAGAACATAAAGGTCAAGGCGGTACGCTGAAACTGGGAGTTGTTCCTACTTTTGCAACCCGGTGGCTACTACCTAAGCTACATCGTTTCCAACAGCGTCATCCGGAAATTACTGTACATCTGGAAACCAGCACACGCCCCTTCCTGTTTCATGAAACTATCTTCGATGCTGCCATTTATGCAGGTACACCAGAACAGGTCGCACAGTGGCCCGGGATTACCAGCCATTTCCTGATGCATGAAGATGTGGTTGCTGTCTGTTCACCCAGTCTCATCAAAACACATTTAAAAATGAAGGTAACAGCTGATACACCACATTTAATACTGAGTGCTGAACAGCTATTACAGTTACCGCTTTTACAACAGACGACCCGCCCCACAATCTGGCAGGACTGGTTCGAATTGCATCAGGTAAAACATCCAAATCCTTTAGGCGGACAGCGGCATGAATTATTTTCTATGCTGGCCGTTGCAGCCAAACATGATATGGGAATGGCCCTGATTCCGCAGATGCTGATTGAAACAGAACTCGCCAATGGAGAACTGGTGAAAATTTCCGATCAGAAACTGGAACGACGTCGGGCCTATCACCTGATTCATGCTCATAATGAACATTCCACGCTCATTGCCAGATTTGTAAACTGGATGAAAGAAGAACTACAGCAAGAACCCATTCAGGCTGATTCTGAAGCCCCATAAAAAAACCCCAATCTTTCGACTGGGGCTTTGCAAATCTGGCGGAAGCGGTGAGATTCGAACTCACGGAGGGGTATAAGCCCTCGTCGGTTTTCAAGACCGGTGCATTAAACCGCTCTGCCACGCTTCCATGGGCGCCATCATATAAATATTTCTGTTTCTTGGCAATAAATTTTCGCAAAACTTATTAAAAAATCCGTTCAATCAGCTAATTTTCAGCCGGACGCTTTTCTTGAGTAGACACTTGATAGATAGATGAATAATAAAAATAAACCCAATAAATTTATGATGCTGATTAAAACGGAATCACTAACATGAAAAAAATTATAAGCATAAAAAAAACCCCAATCTTTCGATCGGGGTTTTCAAATTTGGCGGAAGCGGTGAGATTCGAACTCACGGAGGGGTATAAGCCCTCGTCGGTTTTCAAGACCGGTGCATTAAACCGCTCTGCCACGCTTCCATGGGCGCCATCATATAAATAAAAATCCGGCTTGGCAAATATTTTTCAGAAATTTAGCTATCAAATGCACAAAATAAAATCAATTCGGTCAATTTGCTGAATTTTCAGGCTTTTCATAGCGAATGGTATTGATGAACCAGACTTTCTTACCAGAGGGTGTTATTACTTCTGCTTCATCATCAACCTGCTTGCCAAGCAGCGCACGTGCCATTGGCGAATCAATCGAAATATGCTGTGGATGATGGTCATAAATTTCATCGACTCCCACTATACGTAAAGTCTTTTGTTCTCCGGCTTCATTTTCAATTTCGACCCAAGCACCAAAGTAAACCTTCCCTTCCTGCTCAGGTGAAAAGTCAATGATCCGTAGCTCTTCCAGACGTTTGCCCAAATAACGGACACGACGGTCGATCTTGCGTAACAGCTGCTTGTTGTACTGGTATTATAACCCTATGTTTAAACATACTATTTATCAATAAAATAGTTTGACAATTGATCAAATACTGATAGCTTGATTGTTAAAACAACTCATACTACATAATAAATATTATATGGCTTATGTTAAGAAAATTTATGTCAACTATAGAGATTGCACATCACATAGTAGCTTGACTCTGCCTTGTATCTTTACCGAGAAAGGCATCATCATTTCTCACTTACGTTACTTAGCTTGGTTTAATTCAAAAAGTGCTGCATGGAAAGAAAGATCATGTTATGCCTTACAGCTTCTACTGAAATATATTAACTCTGTTCCTGATATTGAAAGTGCAACCAAGTTACTCAAAGCTTTTACAGAAGCGTTAATCACTGGCACCATTGACTATTCCAATGGTAAAGATCCCCTTGAATTATATTGGAGACCGCGTTCAGTTAGGGATACCAATAATTTGTTATTTCATATAACTCACTACACTGACTTTCTTACTCTACAGGATGAGCACTCATCGATTAGAGTTAATCCGTTCCGTAAAGCTACTTGTTATGAAGAACGTTTGAATTGGTGTGCTTACTACCATAAGCAAGCAAATGTATTTTTAAATCACTTAACATCTAATCAACTAACACAAGACCAAGTACGTTTGGTTGATTCTTTTAAAGAAAGCCTATTTGATTTTGAATATGCTGTACGTTTTCCTGAAGATCAAATAGAAAGGCTCCTATACCTAGGCTTTGATAAGAATGGAGATATAGATTATAGATCTCAGGCAATTACGATGTTGATGAATTATGGTGGTCTAAGAAAGAGTGAAATTTTTCATATCTATACCTCAGATATTACATTGCACCCTACCCGCCCTTTCGAAGCTTTGGTTAGAGTCTATCATCCAGAATTAGGTAGTTCTCCAGATCCCGCATTCAGAAACCGAAAGGAATACTTATTAGCAAAAACAAACTATAGACCAAGAAATAATTATCTATTTTCTGAAAGACTCTATGCTGGCTGGAAAACTCCTTTACTTACCTCAAAAGAAGGATACTTTGAAGTTGTTTTTAACCCACCTGAAAAGGCAAAAGAATTTTTATCAATTTGGGCAAATTATTTAAAATTTCAGCGAATAGAACCTAAAAGAAACAATCCTCATCCTTTTGCCTTCACTAATACTTTTGGTGAACCTGAAACCATAAAAAATTTCCAAAGATTGCATAAAAATGCTGTTGAACGTATTGGATTACAGTGTAAAAAAAATCTTGGAACAACAGAACACGGTCATCGACATGCTTACGGTTTTCGGGCAAAACAAGCTGGCTTAAATCAAGTAGAAATACAAAAAGCTATGCATCATAAAAGTCCCACCTCTTGCCTTGTCTATATAAAACCTACCTTAGAAGAAGTCCAGGACAAGTTACGAGCAATTAAATAATGAAACCACAAATCATACGGCAGATTGAAAGTAAAAAATTTAATAGAGAATTTTCTACTCATCCAACTTTAGAATCGTTAAAACAAACATGTAAAAAATTAAATATTACCAATTCAATGCTTTACAAACAGACCTATAAAAAATTTGGATTACCTGCTCATCCTGAAAGAATCTATGAGGATTGGATCAGCTATAAAGATTTTTTCGATATTGTTGACTTTGTTTCATACACTGAATTAAAAAAATTAATCACACCTAAGAATCTTAAAAATGCTAATGAATATAAAAAGTATGTTGTAAAACAGAATGATTCATCTCTCCCTCTTGACCCTCAAGGGGTTTATCAAAATGAGTGGGAAAATTGGTATAAATTTTTAGGTAAAGTTGAGCCCTTTAAACCAGATTTCATATCAAGAGAATATGAAGCATGGGCAATAAAAATTAAAGAATTTATGACTCGAGCAAGAGGTGGAGGGAGCAAAGAAACCCATCTATGCAGATTTGTACGGCTTTATATAGAGACCTTTGATAAAAGTAAATCTCCCCACTCTTTTCTGATTCAAGAAAAGTTTGATGTAAAGCCTTTCAGAGATTTACTAGAAAATTTTAATTCAGATGTTTTAAAACGAAGTATTATTAAAGCTGTAAATGAGTTCTTAGATTATATTATTGATAATGACCTAACTATTGAAGATGAAGACACTGGTGAAATTGTACGTGTAGATAATGCACGTAACCCCTTTTCCCTTTTACTTAGTCAACAAAATTTATCCTCAAGCTCAATTCGTTCAGAAACAACAAAACCCTGCCTACAATATCATTTTGTTAAAAAGGCTCAAGAATGGATCTTACCTAATAAAGCAAAATGTTTTCAGGATTTAGAACACTTACATAAATTTGATGCTGACTGGATCAAAGTTAATTTTGATCAACTTGATTTGCATGATCCCGACTGTGTATACCGCATTATTGATGATCAAGCATACTTATGGTGTCCTACAGACTGGATTCATACCTATGCACTAACTAAAGTACCCTTAAGAGGCCGGCAAATTGCCTATAATGATTCAGGTGAAGCCGATGAATATATTGCAGAGTTAGATCTTCAAAACAAAATAATATGGAAGAAAAATGACTCTATATTTGCAGGCTTAACTAAACAACAATCCTTTATTAAGAAAATGCCTGACAATCAGATAGGGATGTTTACTACTACTAATAAAACAAATAAAAATGGACAAGGTTATACAATCCCATGGATACCTGAAGATTTAGCCTATTGGTTAGTGAAACTCCGCAAGTGGCAACAGAAATATAATCCTATTAGCTACCCAAGTACTTGGTTAGATTGTCAAAGAACAAATTTGAATGAACTTCAAAGAAAGGCAAAAGGGTTAAATTGTTTTCTCTTTAGACGTTTTAATGATTTCGAACCTGCAACAGTTGGAAATGCTCTTACCCCACGTTTAGCTGCTACTCTTTTTCATATACAACCTTCAAACTTAGCTCTAGCTACATTAGAAGGTAATCCAGCGACATTAGGTTGTTATAAATCCAAATATACTCCTCATAGCATGCGCGTCAGCCTCATTACAGCTTATGTACTGGAAATGGGAATGCCTATAGAAATAGTGATGAAAATTGTTGGTCATAGCTCTGTTATCATGTCTATTTATTATTGCAAGGTTTCAAACAGTGAAATTAGAACGAAATTAGAAGAAAGCGAAAAAATAATTTTAAAATCAGAAGTTGAGTCTATTCAAAAAACTATTGAACAAAACAAAATTGAAAATATTAAAAACCATTTAATTGGAAACAATGCAGAATTATTACAGGCATTGTCGAATGAGGTTCCTGCAGGAAATTATGTATTTAGAGATTATGGTATCTGTCCGTTTGCAGCATCAAGATGTGACGATGGTGGTGAAATAATCAAAAGTAGTTCGTTCTATACTCCTACACCTCAGGGTTATTTAGGTATTCAAAACTGTATACGCTGCCGACACTTTATTACTGGTCCAGCTTTTATCGGTGGCTTATTAGCAATTACCAATGAAATTTTACTCCAATCTAATGATCAATCTGATATTTGCTCCAAATTACAACTTAAAGTTAATCAGCTTACTCAAGACATTGAGAATCTGGAAAGAGAAGAGTATATAGCCAATTTTAAGCAACAAAAATTTGAAGGTACTTTAAAAAGATTTCAAATAGAAACTGAACTGAGAAATTATGAAGCTGAGTATGAAACCGCAGCAAAAAAATTAGATATGCTTCTATGCGACATACAAGCAGCGTATAGTCATATTACGAAATGCCATAAGCTAATCAATAATACCTTACTTGAAAGTAATGAAAAACTTTCCTTAATCACTACTTCCGATGCAGAATTAATATTAGAAATGGAAGAAGTTGGCCATTATCAGCAATTACAAGAAGTTTGTGAAAATGCTGTCATTTATAAATCGTGTAATGCTGATCAGGCTATTTATCCAAGGACTCAACTAATCGATAAAATGGCTTTATTTAATGAAATTATGCCTAGTTTATTTATGCTATCCAAAGACCAACAATTGATTGCAGGCAACCAAATTTTCAATTTATTAATGAGCCGTCTTAAGTCTTGGGATAAAGTACAAAAAGTCATGGATGGTAAAATTAAACTTGTTGAACTAGCTGAGTCAGAACAAATATTAAAATCTGAAATTGAGCTAATACTACATAATTCGCCAACTTTCATTGAGGCAAATCATGGATCCTGAAGATTTATTAAAAGAGTTAAAAAAGAACAGCACTTTAAAAGCTCAGCAATCACTTGATGCTATATATGAAGTTTGTAATGAACAAAAAGACCGGGGCATTAATGATTTCTCAATTAGTACAATTTCTAAGTTGGGTTTTCAAAGAGGAGTACCCAAAGCTCAAAGTATCCGGAATAAAACAGGTGAAAAATACAAAACCTTAATTCAATCTTTTGCTGATCAAAGTTCTCATAAACCTAAGCTGAAGAATCCTTCTAAAAGTAATAACGAATGGATAGATGAAATTCTAAACCCTAAGCATCAGTTGCTTGTCCGTATTATGGCATCTGAGTTAAAAGAAGCTCAGCAAATGATCCGTGAAATTATTCCTCCAAAGCAAAGGATTGATATTTATGACCATAAGAATATGATATCAGATCAATCTTTCAAACTTTCTGAACAAGAAGTTCGAGCTTTACAGTATTTGCTGTCATTAGATTTTCAAAAAAAGTGGGATCTGAAACCTACACAGTTTGGTGAACTTGTTGATAAGTCTAATAAGCCTATTTTTAAAGTTTCAACATTAGATGCCTTACGTAAGGCGCTGGAGTATTTATCTTGAATCGTAAATTGCTAACTACTGAAGGCTATCAACGCTTACAAGATGAGTTAAATGATTTAGTACGTAAAGAACGACCGGAAATCACTAAAATTGTTTCTTGGGCTGCAAGTCTTGGCGATAGATCGGAAAATGCTGACTATCATTATAATAAAAGAAAGCTACGAGAAATTGATCGTAGAATCAGATTCTTAACTAAACTTTTCGAAGTTGCTCATAAAGTTGAATATAGTCCTGAACAAGAAGGAAAAGCTTATTTCGGAGCATGGGTGGAACTAGAAAATGATGATGGTGAAGTCATTAAGTTTCGCATCGTAGGTGATGAAGAAATCTATGGTCGAAAGGACTATATATCTCTTCAATCACCTATGGCAAAGGCATGCTTAGGTAAATCAGTAGATGATGAAATTCATGTACAAACACCAAAAGGAAAAATGACTTGGTTTATTAATAAAATATACTACGTAATAAATTAATTCATAATTTTATCAAAAAAGGCAAGAGCTGTGGATTCCATAAAATATTTCTCTTGCTCATATAAATAATCCATGCGCTGAGAAAAGAATTCTTCACTTTCTAGGAATATCCCATCATCATAATCAATACTTAATGATTTATCATCAAATACAATTTCATTCATATCAAAACCGTCAATAAATAACTTTTTATTATTTTCGTAAAAGTACTTTTTCCTAAAATCATAAAAGTTATCATTTGGAGCGGCAATACATTTATTCGACAATGATCTATGCATTTTAATTTCATCATAGGGATTA